>CAZJJQ010000218.1:0-6631 GCA_964546345.1 uncultured Planctomycetales bacterium | reverse complement strand
ATCGAGCCCACCGCGGAAGGGCTACCGGTCGAGAAGACGGCGCTCGGATCCCTGCTCGGGCTCCTGGCCGTGGGGGGAGCCCTGGCGGCGTTCGGCCTGTGGGTGTGGTTCGCGATCCACGACTGGTCGCGCGTGTGGAACCGGGTCGCCTCCACGTTCGGGCCCGACCGTGAGGATCGCGCGACGAAGCTCGAGGTCGGCTGGCTCCTCGTGGGCTGGGCGGTGGGGCCGGCCTTCGTGGGATTCGGCGTAGGGGCGTTGGGCGACAAGGCCGATCGCGCTGCAGCCGGTCGCCGGGCGCGTCGCGTGGAAGCCTTCGGGCGGACCGAGCTCGAGCCGCTGATCGTGGCCAGCGTGGAGGAGGGCCGTGCCGCGGCCCGCGCGGACGCGCAGACCGCCGCGGACCTCGGCGTGTCGTAGGTGCCTGGGGCCTCCCGCGCACGCGCCCGGGAGCCCGACGACCGTCGCTTCAGGCGGGCCGCGGCTCCCGCAGCCAACGCGCGGGCCAGTCGGAGAGCGTGACCACGACGGCCGCGCCGATCCTGAGCGTGTAGAGCGGGCCCTCGGGGAAGTCTCCGAGCCCCAGGGTCCACTCCTCCCCGTCCACGACGGCGCGATAGGGGACCTCGACGTCCCGGGTGGAAGTCCAGCGGATCGCCGCCTCGAGAGGGGCCTGTCGGGCGGGGCGCAGCCGGTCGGTCGCCACCGCCTCGCCGCGCTGGAGGCGGGCGAGCGCGTCCCAGACGCCACGCTCGTCGCGCGTCGCGAGGATCTCGTGGCCCGCGCAGGAGCAGCCGTCGTCGTCCGGCTCGGGGCACGCGTCGATGGCCGCTGCGACGACGTCGAGAGCCTCCGCGGGGAGACGGACCGCGTCGTGGTGCCACGACTCGGCGTCGAGCGCTCCGCGGCGCGACTCCTCGTAGACCCCCGCGAGGCGCGCCCCGCACGCTCGGCAGGCGAGCACCTGCAGCCGGATCTCGTCGGACCGGGCGTCGGCCCCCACCTCGAGGCCGGCGAGGATCTCGAGCCCGTCGGGGCTCGCGCAGGCGGGGCAGAGGAAACGCACCGGGGAAGGCTACCCCGCCGATCGCGCGGGCGGCCGACTCCGGCTCCCACCCCATCCGACGCGGACGTGGGGCTCGACGCGCGGCGGCTCGCACCGGATACTGCGGCCCTTGCGTCGGCTCGGACGTGGAGGGTCATCGGTGACGGAATCACCGCGCGCCGTGTTCCTGTGCCACGCCTCCAGGGACGCGGAGGCGGCGGACCGGATTCGCGCGGCGCTCGAGGAGGAGGGCGTCTCCTGCTGGATCGCGCCTCGGGACATCCCTCCCGGGAGCACCTGGGCGGGCGCGATCCTCCAGGGCATCCGGTCCAGCGAACTGATGCTGATCCTCGTGACCGAAGCGAGCAACGCGTCGGTCCAGGTCGTGCGGGAGGTGGAGCGCGCTCTTCATCACGGTCGCCCGCTCCTCCCCGTCCGGCTCTCGCCCGTGCTGCCCGCCGATGACCTGGAGTACTTCCTCTCGGCCGCACAGTGGTTCGACGCGTTCCCGGGCTCTCTCGCAGCGCACGCACCGCGGCTCGCTGCGGCGGTGCGGACCGCGCTCGCGGGGCGAGGGGCACCGGAGGCCGCTCGCTCGGAGGGGACCTCGTCGGCGTGGACGTCCGCGCCTCCGTCTCCTCCTCCCGACGCAACCGGCACGCGGGCCCGCCCGGACTTGTCCGCGACGTCCCTCCCCAGCGGCCGGTTCCATCCCCGCCCGGACACGCTCGTCTTCGGCTTCCTCGTGCTGCTGGCGTTGGGAGTCCTCGTCTGGGCGCTGACGATGGGCCGAACACCGGTCACGGCGGCGAAGGAGTCGGCGGCCTCCCCGCCCTCGGTGCCCGCGCCGGCGGCCCCCCCGAAGGCGGACCTCCCGGTCGCCGTGCCCCCCGCGCCCCCCTCCTCCCCCGCGGACTCCGCCTCCCCCGAGCCGTCCGCGCCCGCGACACCCATCGTCGTGACCAACGGCCTCGGGATGCGCCTCCGGTTCGTCGCGCCCCAGACCTTCCGCATGGGCAGCGAAGGGGCCTCCGACGAACGGAACGACGAGCGCGCCCACGACGTGACCCTGCGTCGCGGCTGCTACCTCGGCACCACCGAGGTGACGGTGGGGCAGTTCAAGGCCTTCGCGGCCGATGCGACCTACCAGACCGTGGCGGAGCGGGGAGGGGGGGGCGACTACAGCGTCGGGGGGGCGTCCTACGAGCGCGATGCGGGCCTCACCTGGCGCACGCCCGGCTTCGTGCAGACCGACGAGCATCCGGTCGTGTTCATCGCCTACCAGGACGCCCTCGCGTTCTGCGCGTGGCTGAGCCGGCGCGAGCGGGCGACGTACCGCCTTCCCACGGAAGCGGAGTGGGAGGTGGCCTGTCGCGCGGGGAGCACGGCGGACTACCCGTGGGGGGACGATCCCGAAGGCGGGGCGGGCCGTGCGAACGTGTGCGCTCCCGAGGCCGGCAAGGCGGATCGCTTCCTCTTCGACGACTCGTTCCCTCAGACGGCCCCCGTCGCCTCGTTCCGGCCGAATGCGTGGGGGTTCTACGACACGATCGGCAACGTCATGGAGTGGTGCCTGGACTGGCACGAGCCCTACGGTGCGGACGCGCAGGTCGATCCGACGGGGCCCGCCTCCGGGATCACCCGCGTGCTCCGCGGCGGCGCCTGGTTCAGCACGCCGCGGCGATCGCGCTCGGCGCACCGATTCCGCAGCCCCGAGGATCGTCGCACCGCCGGAACGGGGTTCCGGGTCGCGCTCGATCCTCCGTGAGCGGCGCCCTCCCGACCCCTCCGCCGTTCCAGGGCTTCGCGGCCGCCCCTGGCGCGAGGCCTACGCGCCCGCGCGCTCGCGGAGCGCCCGCTCCAGCTCCGCGATCCGCGCGCGCACCGGCGCCGCGAGCGCCTCGACCACCTCGAGCGTGTAGCGGGGCGTGATGTGCTGGGGGCAGTTCCAGTCCCACGCCTCGACGGCGATCCGCACGATGCGCTCGACGCGGGCCCGCGACCCGGCGGGCGAGAGGGCCTTCGCGAGCGCCGGGTCCGCCGACGCGTCGGAGACCGTCGCGCGGCCGAGGACCTTGAGCCTGCGCCGGCCCGGGTAGTCCATCAGCATCAGGGCGACGCGCGGATCGGAGGACACGTTGCCCGCGGTCACGAGCTGGCGGTTGCCGCGCACGTCCGCGAACGCCAGGGTGTGCGCATCGAGCACGTGCAGGAACCCCGCCGGGCCGCCGCGGTGCTGGACGTAGGGCCAACCGGTCTCCGTGACGCTCGAGAGGTAGAACGAGTCGCGCGCGGCGATGAACTCGGCCTCGTCCGCCCCCAGGGGCTCGGGCGAGGCGGCCGCGCCGGGCGCGTGCGAGAGGCCGTAGACGCGCTGCTGCTCGCGGGCGACCGCGGGCGTGACCACCAGATCGAGGAAGCGACTCGGCATGGGAGCTCCGGGCGTCGGTGGGGGTGGGGCGGCGCGCGTCCGGTGGCCCGCGCCGCCCCCGGGAGAGGTTCAGAACACCTGGACCGTGTAGCCCTGCACGACCAGGTCGCGCAGGCTCGCGAGCCCCGGCGTCGAGGGCAGAGGGTTGTCCCTGAGCATCGGGACGCCGCACGCCTCGACGCCCTTCGTGGCGCCGAAGACCTCGGCACACCCGCACGAGGCGCCGCGGACGAGGTCGCGCACCCCGTCGTACAGCCCGCGTGCGGGATGCGAGAGCTTCGTGAGCTCCCCGGGCCAGCGGGTGCCCGCGCCGGCGAAGAGGACGGCGACGTCGTCCCCCTTCGTGCGCGCGTCGTGGGCGAGGGCGAGCCCGTTGAACAGGCGACCGAGGCTCTCCTCGGAGCCGCTCTTCGGGTCGGACAGGATGGCGATGGCGAGCTTCATGGGACGCAGTCCTTGCGGGGAGGTGGGGGGAGCCGGGGGGAGGGGGGCTACGACGCGCAGCCCGCCGTGGAGCAGGCCACGGGGTGCGCCGGGGCGAGGGGCGCCACGGCCGGGAAGTCCACCGGCGTCGAGGCGACGTGGTTGAACCAGTTCGTGAACACGTTGAGCGCGACCGTGGCGACGGTCTCGGTGACCTCCGCGTCGGTCACGCCGGCCGCGCGGACCTCGCGCAGGTCCGCGTCGGACACGAGACCGCGCTGCAGGACGACGGCGCGGGCGAAGCGGAGGATCGCCGTCGTGCGGGCGTCCTCGGCCTTCGCGAGGCGCGCGGCGAGCTGCGCGTCGGTCGAGAGGCCGAGCGAGCCGCCGATGGCGGAGTGCGCCGCGACGCAGTAGGCGCACCCGTTCACCTCGCCGACGGTGAGGGCGATCTGCTCCCGCGTGCGGGCCGGCAGCACGCCGCCGGCGAGGGCGCCGCTGAAGTCGAGGTAGGCCTTGAGCGCCGCGGGGGCGTTCGCGAGGCCGCGGAACAGGTTCGGGACGCGGCCGAGCTTCTTGCCAACGGCGTCGAGCATCGGCTTCGCGGGGGTGGTCACGGTGGCGGGATCGAGCATCGGGAGACGGGACATGGGGACCTCGGGGTGGGGGGGGGTGGGCGCGGCGCGCGTGCGACCGTCGCGGAACGGGGGACCCTTTGCGAGCGTCGTTCCACACGCTGCGCAAGCCCATGCGGTGACGTAAAGCATTTTGGGAAATGAAGTTGCGACGAGTGTGTGTCTCTCGATGGGATCACGAAACTACGTGATTCACGAAAAGACGTGACTTGTGCTACGAAATCTCGGAGACTCGGGGGGTGAATCTCGAGACCATGAAAGGCGTCACCCTGGCGGCGGCCGGGGCACGCTCCGTGGAGGAGGTCCTCCGGTTGATCGCGGAGGGGATCGCGGTCTGCGCCAACGTGGTGCTCGCCAGGATCTGGCTGATACGGACCGCGAAGGACGACCGCGGCGAGCATCGGTGGCTCCAACTCGCCGCCAGCGCGGGGAACCTCCGCACCGTCGGCGCGGACGCCCAACGCCTCGATGGCGCGTTCGCGAGGTTCGAGCTCGGCGAGCGCAAGGTGGGGCGCATCGCGGCCTCGGGGGAGGGGCTCCTGCTCGAGGGCCTCGCCGAGGGAGCCGACTGGATCGCCCGTCCCGAGTGGGCCCGGGCCGAGGGGGTCGCGTGCTTCGCGGGGCAGCCGCTCGTCGCGCGGGGGAAGGTCCTCGGCGTGCTGGGGGTCTTCGACCGCAAGCCCGTCCCGCGGGGCGACTTCGACTGGCTGCGGACGTTCGCCGACCACGCAGCCCTCGCGATCTCCAACGCGTCGGCCTTCGAGGAGATCGATCGCCTGCGGCGACGCCTCGAGCAGGAGAACGACTACCTCCGGGAAGAGGTCTCGCAGGCGGCGCCGTCGGGCGAGTTCGTGGGGTCGTCCCCAGCGCTCCAGAAGGTGCTCCGCCAGATCGAGATGGTCGCGCGGACCGACGCCTCCGTGCTCGTGCTCGGCGAGTCGGGCGTCGGCAAGGAGCTCGTCGCACGGGCCGTCCACGCGGGCAGCGCGCGGCGGGACCGCCCCCTGATCAAGGTGAACTGCGGGTCCGTGCCGGGCGAGCTGTTCGAGAGCGAGTTCTTCGGGCACGCGCGCGGCGCGTTCACCGGCGCGGTCCGGGACCGCGTGGGGCGCTTCGAGCTGGCGAACGGGGGGACGCTGTTCCTCGACGAGATCGGGGAGATCCCCCTCGCGCAGCAGGCGAAGCTGCTCCGCGTGCTCCAGGAGGGCACCCTCGAACGCGTGGGCGAGGAGCGCACCCGGACGGTGGACGTCCGCGTCGTCGCGGCGACGAACCGCGACCTGCGTGCGGAGGTGGACGCCGGTCGGTTCCGCGCCGACCTCTACTACCGGCTGAGCGTGTTCCCCGTGGAGGTGCCGCCGCTCCGGGATCGGCTCGACGACCTTCCGGCCCTCGCCGAGCACCTGGTCCGTCGGGCCGCGGAGCGCCTGAACGTGCCGATCCCGCGGCTCTCGCGCACGCTCCTCGACCGGCTGCGCGCCTACGACTGGCCCGGGAACGTCCGCGAGCTCCAGCACGTCCTCGAGCGCGCGGTGATCCTCTCGCGAGGGGGGCCGCTGGTGGTGGGCGAGCTCCGCACGGGCGCGGGAGCGTCCCGTCCCCCGGCGCCCCCTCCCGTCCTCGAACCCGGCCTCGATCGCATCCCCACCCTCGCCGAGCTTCGCGAGCGCGAGCGGCAGGTCGTGGCCGCCGCGCTGACGCGCAGCGGGGGGCGGATCTCGGGCCCCGAGGGCGCCGCCGCCCTGCTCGGTGTCCCGGCGACCACGCTCGACTCGAAGGTCAAGGCGCTCGGTCTGCGCGGCGCCGGACGCAAGCGGTAGGCGGGTCGCGCGCAGGGCCTCCGCGCCGCCGCCGTTCCTCGGCATCCCGGCCGCCCGTGGCACAACCACGGCATGGCGACCCAGGACCCCGCCGCGGACCTGCCCCTGCGCACGCGCACGCCGCGTGCGTGGGCGGTGGCGGCGCTGCGCGATCCCGTGGCGCTCCTCAATGACCACGCGCACCTCGAGAAGAAGGCCGCCGCGAACGCCCTCGGGCTGCTCTCGCGGGGGCCGGAAGGGCATCGGGAGGCGGGGGGGCGCGGTGGGGCAGATCTTC
>CAZJJQ010000217.1:5464-6661 GCA_964546345.1 uncultured Planctomycetales bacterium | reverse complement strand
CGCTGGAAGGTCCTGCAGGCCACCCTCATCCGAGGTCAGAACGACGACGCCGGGGCCCTGCTCGACGTGACGCCGGCGCAGTTCGCGAGCTTCCTCGACCGGCACCGCGCCCTGAACCCCGTCGAGGAGACGACCGCCTCCATCCTGGGCGGCTACCTGATGGTCGATCCGCTCGGGCGCGTCTTCTCCGACGCCCCGGGCTGCCACGTGTACGGGCCGCCCGTCCTCGAGGTAGGCCTGGCGCGGTCGGCGGTCGAGACGGGCTGGGATCCCCAGCGGTTCCTCGACCGCGGCGGCGTGTGGCCGTGGCGCCCCAGCCTGGACGGGGAAGGGGCGCCCTCCGGTGCGTAAGCGGAGAGCGCCCTCGCCCGAGGGAGCGGGAGTGACCTACCGGCGACGGGGGGACGCTGCGTACCATCGCAGCGCCCCCCCGAAGGAGAAGCACATGCCGATCGCAGACATCGATGAGGTCTTGCACGGGAACATCCCCGTGCTTTTTGCCCAGGATCAACGCCCGTTCGAGCACGCCCGGGCCCCGGGTGTCGTCCACACGTTCGGCGTCCTGGTCCCCCTCCTGACGGAGGCGGGGAAGCGGTTCGAGGACTTGGAGGACACCTTCGAGAATCGAGGCCGCGTGTGGTGGATGTTGATGCCGGAGCACGTGAAGGAGGTCAACGAGTCGGGCGCCATCGTCACCGGGGTCATCGAGCGGGCACCCCAGTTCGACTCCACGGACCCCGACAAGGACCGGTATCAGGTGGTCCGCCGAACGGTCTCCTATGGCGCGCGGGAGTGGATTGATCTCCTTGACGTCCCCTTCGATCCCCGGGACGGCGACCGCACGTTGGGGCCGGACGGCATTCCGGTCGACCGGCCGCCGCTTCGGCTTGTCCTCTTGCGCGGCGCGGGCCATGTAGTCGGGCCGTTTCACTCGTCGTGGAAGGCGGCCACACGGCGCATCACGTTGACGGCCACGAACGTCGGCAAGCCCCAGGCGTTCGTGGTCCCGGCGTCGGCGCTCAAGGCCGGGGAGCACTTCGAGGAGTTCCGCTTCCGTGCGAACCGTTGGTACCCCGGGGACCCGCAGCGCGACGTCGTGGTTCGCCTCGCTCCGAGGAAGGTTCTCGACGTTCTCGAACGCACGGGCACCACGATCGACGCGGCCTCCGACGATCAGGTGATCAAGTGGGCGCTCGG
>CAZJJQ010000217.1:0-5364 GCA_964546345.1 uncultured Planctomycetales bacterium | reverse complement strand
CCCGTGGCCGCGAGATCGGCAACGACGTGTTGGCGCTGGCGCCGATCCTCGGTCGGCTGGGCTTCGGTCAAGGCGGCAACGCCCGGGAGGCAGGCGAGGAGTCGCCGGTTCGCCTCACGCTCCCCTCTTGGACCCAGACCCCGCGTCCGCGCGGCGGCCTGACCGAGGGCGCCTTCCTCGACCAGTTCCGAGACGTGGCGGCTCGGCGCGGGTTCGTGCTCGCCCCCGACGATCTGGCGAACTTCCACGTGGCCGCGAAGGTCGGCTTCTGGACCGTCCTCGCGGGGCCCAGCGGGACGGGCAAGACCTCGCTCCCGCGGCTGTACGCGGAGGCCCTGGGGGCGAGCGACGAGTACCTCACCGTGCCGGTCCGTCCCGACTGGCTCGACGACCGGGACGTGCTGGGCGCGTTCAACGCGCTCGCCGGCCGGTTCGAGCCCGCGGCGACCGGACTCGTCGACCGCCTCATCGCGGCGGCGGACGACCTCTCCCGCGGGCGGGGGGGCCTTTACGTCGTCTGCCTCGACGAGATGAATCTCGCGCGGGTGGAGCACTACTTCGCCCAGTTCTTAAGCGTGGCGGAGGAACCGGTGGCCCGGCGGCGGCTGCAGCTGTTCAGTCGCGGCGTCGAGCGGCCCGGCGAGCCCTACGCTCCGTGGCGGGACCTGCCACTCGGAGAGAACGTCCGGGTCGTCGGGACGGTCAACGTGGACGAGACCACCCACTTCTTCAGTCCGAAGGTGCTCGACCGCGCTCCCGTCGTGGTGCTTGAGCCCCCAGAGATCCACCGCGCCCCCGCCCCCAAGGCGAAGGCGCAGTCGCTCGAGGTGGTGCCCGTGCACTTCGAGGAGTACGCGAGCTGGATCCGTGGGCCCGAGCAGGCCGACGAGTCCGTCCGCGCCCTCCTCCTCCAAGTGGACGCTGCGCTGCGGCCCATCCGATCGGGGCTCGGCTTCCGGATCCGGGACCGCATCCTCGCTCACACGGCCTCGGCTCGTGGGCTCCTCTCCGAGGACCGCGCCCTCGACCTGGCGCTCGCGCAGAGCGTCCTTCCCCGGCTGCGGACGGCGAACCCGGGCTTCCAGGAGGCCATCGCCGCCCTCGCCGGGCTCCTCCCCGAGGCACGGTTCCCGCGCTCGGGCCGGATGGTCGCCGCCTTGCGCGAAGCCGGAGGGAGCGATGACTTCTTCCAGCTCCTTTGAACTGTGGGTCGCCCAAGGCGCCGAACGCGTGGAGGTGAAGGCCGGCGCGCTCGACCCCACGGCGTCCACCGTCGCACCTGTCGAGTTCCGCACGGACCGAGCGTTGGAACTCGGCGTGCGCCGGCCGGAGGGGCTCACGACGGGCGGACGGGTCCGGCTCGGGGATCAAGTGCTCGTCGTCCTGCCGCCGGGGCAGGAGCGGATCGAGACCCGCGTCCCCGAGCTCCGCGACGAGTGGGGCGAGGCGGACTTCGTCTACGAGGAGTACGACCCCGACGACCCGTCGGAGGGGAACGTCCTCCTCCGGCTGACTGTCCTGCTGCGAACCCGTCCCGAGGTCGAGGCCCTTTACGAGCACCTAGTCGAGGACCTCGAGCGCGTTCACGCGGGGCTGGCCGAGGATCTGCTCGGCCGCACCCGACACCTGCGGGCAGGCGGACGGGCCCGCGCCGCCCCCCTACGCCCCGAGGAGGACGTTGAGCGCCTGCGCCAGCTCGAGGAGTCCCTCGCCAAGGCGCTCGCGCGCATCGGGACGCAGCCGTCGCGGATGCTGTTGCGCGAGCCCTCCCGTGCGCGCTGGCGGCCCGGCGATCATGTGCGCCCGGCGGCGGTCGGTGCACTCACCGCCGAGCGGGAGACCGTGGTCCGAGGGCGGAGGGTCCTCGCGATCGGGCCCGCCGAGGTCTTGCGCACCCGCACGACGACGGACATCGGCGAGCACCGCCAGATCCGAAGCGGCATCTCCTTCCTGCTGGCTCGGGCGCGCGCCGTGGCGAGCTACTGCGAGCGGGCCGCCGACCTCTACGAACGGGAGCGTGCGCGATGGGGACGGCCGAGCGACCCGGAGTCCTCGGTGTTCGAACGCCGGTACGGCCCACGCCTGCGTGCGTTGGACGGCTGGAAGCAGCGGGCGCAGTCCACCGAGGGACGGCTTCGCGACCTGCTCGAGCGGTACGACTTCATCAGTGAGGCCGGACCCGCGCGGACGGCACTCGCCCCCACGCCGACCTTCCTCAATCGCCTTGGCTACCGTGAGGCGTACGCGGTGCTGCGCGAGGCCCGGGCGCTCGCGGGGTCGTTCATCGGCTCCGAGGAGGTGCGGATCCGCTACCGCCGGCTGTCGACGCTCTATGAGTACTGGTGCTTCGTGAAGGTCGTCGAGATGGTCCGCTCGATGGAGGGCATGGGTCCGCCCGAGCCGCGCGACACGTTCGCCGTGATCGACGACGTCTATCGTCCGGAGTTGGAGCCAGGACAGAGCTTCCGATTCGGGTGGGGCACGGAGCGGTGGGTCACCGTGACGTACGAGCCCGAGTTCCCACCCCTGGGGCGCCCCGCCGCGGTCGCGCATCCCTTTCGAACGAGCCTATCAAACGGGACGCTACGGCCGGACGTGACCGTCACGATCGAGCGCCACGGCTCGCCGCCCACCATCCTCGTGCTGGACGCGAAGAGCGTCTCTCGTTTCGAGCCCGAGATGCTCTTCGAGCCGACGGACTACCGGACGCGAATCTGCGATCCCACGACCGGAGACCAGCCCGTGCGCCAGGTGTTCTTCCTACACCGGGACGCCCCGGCGAAGCCTCTCGTGAACGTGCCGGGCTACCTCGAGCAGCGGACGGGCAACCGCGCCAGTTCCCTGCTGGGAGCCGTCCCGTTCCTCCCGGACCGCACGGAGCTTGCACGGCGCGTGATCGAACGCTTCGTCTCCATCCACGGGTGACGGCAGCACGTCGCCCCCCTCCCTGCACCGGTCGGCCCACGTCGTCGTGGCGAGGTCAGCCGCGAGCCCCGGACGCGGCGGCTCGCCGCCGATCGCTCAGGCCTTCCCCCAGTACGCGTGGACCTTTTTGAACTCCTCCACCCAGAACCTGAGGACGTCGGACGTGTTGCGCCCGAGACTCTTCGCCAGCTCGAAGAAGCCCGGACCCGGTTGCATGTCGCCTTCCTTGTGGACGACGAGTGCGGACAGCATCCCGCGGCCGGCCTGCGCTTCGCTGGTCGAGATCTCGCCCAACGCATGGAACAGGCGCGGGTCGTGGGCGCTGAAGTTGATCGCGTGGACCCGCCCAACGAGCTCGGAATACGGGATCGCGCCGCGGACCTTCGCACGCTCGACGAGCACCTCGGTGATCTCGTGCTTCGCCGCGTCCCAGACGTGCTGCGAGAAACCGTACGGCATGTGAGGCCCTCCCTGGGTCGATTCTACGTCGTCGACCCTACGTCGGTCGCCGGACCCGTACGTGGCGGCGTACCACCTGGCCCTCGACGTCTCCATCGAGCGCGACGCCATCGAAGTGCGGACCACTGCTGCGGCTCGCGCGTTCGAGCCCGGCCGACCGCCCGCTCCGGGCGGCGCCCCAACGGTAGGTCGTGGAGCAGTACCGTACGAACTCGCGCCCCATCGACGCCTCGTTGAGCGCCGCGTCCAGCTCGGCGGAGCTCGCATCGAGGTCGTCGAGCGTGGTATCGAGCGTGCGCGGATCCACGCGCCAGAGGAGACGCTCGCCGAGCTGGAGGAAGCCGTCCGGCCGGGTCAACCGTCCGACGTGTGCGGTCGCCCCGCGCGCGCCGATCGTGCGTTCCCACGTTCCGATCGGCGGCGACAGGGTCGGCGAACTGGCGAGCGGGATGACCACGCGCGGCACGGTCGCGACAGTGATCGGCGGCAGCGGGACGTCGGGGGTCGGGCCCGTCATGCGGACAAGGCCCCCCGTCAGGTCGATCATCCGAGGGTCTCGCGCGGCATTCGCCGACGGCTCGTCAGCGGGCGTCTCCCGGGGTCGGCCTTCCAGAGTCTCCGGCATCTCCCCGCGCTGGATCAGGCGCCCGTCGTCGTCGTAGTCGTCCCACGCCGTGTGCATGGTCTGGTCCGGGGCCGGGGGCGCCGCCGCGACGCGGGCCTCGAACTGGGCCGTCGCCCCCGCCAACGTGGGGCCCGTCCCCACGACCGCCCCCGACACGCCGTCGGCGACGATGTACCTGTCGTCACGCGCGACCGCCCCGCCGAAGACGGCCCGACGCGCCGCGAACAGCCCAGCCAGCCAGGTCGCCTCGGGCCCGCCGGGCATGGGAACCGGCATCGCGATTCGTCCCGGACCGTGGACTCCGGGGTCGAACAGGGCGACGCAAGATGCGATCAACTCCACCGGGGGTGCGCGCCTTGACGCGACGGCGGCGGGGAGCTCGTCGAGCCGGGTCGGGAACCGGTCGTCGAGGCTCGCCTCCTGACAGCTTCCGTCCTCCCCGAAGACGAGGGTGAGGTGCGCCGGTCCGTCGAAGAGTCCCACCTGGGCCGGGCCGAGCCCGCGCAGCCGTGAAGGCTTCCCCGGCAGCGGCTCACGCTCGGGCACCGGCTCTCCCGTCCGCGTGTCGATCGTCGGGCTCACCCAGCCGATCCGTCCACCGACCGAGAGTTCGGCGACCGGCCACGGGACGACCAGCCCGGGGTCGTACGGGTCGCGGCGGAAGAGCTTCCGCAGCCGACCCTCGTTCGCCGTCCAGAGCACCCCCTGGTCGCCGAGGAGGTCTTCGAGGACGTCGAACAGCAGCTCGGCGTGGCGCGAGGTCGCGACATGGGTACGCAGGGCATCGACGGCGGCGGCGAGGGGGCTCGTCATGGCGGGAGGCGCAGTCTCGCGCGGGGCCGTCCTCGATCGCAACCCCCTCGCCGTCCGCAGACGGGACAAGGTGAGCCGGATCGCCTCGAGCGGCCCCTCCCCGCGACGGGCTGGCGCGGCCGGCCGTCGAGATCAGGACGCGCCCCGCCTGGGGGCGGGGGCCCGCTGCGCCCCCGGGTCGGGGGCAGGACGTTCGTCCCCCACGGCGGCCGCGTCGAACGGGCGGAGCGTGGCCGCGACGTCCGCGACGCTCGGGAGCATGCGGCCCAGGAGATCGAGGGCTGCGAGCGCCCCGAACGGCACAAGGGCCGCGACCGGGTGCCCCCGGCGCGTGAGCACGATCCGCTCCCCGTCGCTCTCGACCAGCCGGACGAGGTGGAGGAGGTCGCGCTGGGCGGACTTGAGGGACACCGGGGTCACGACGTCACTCCGAAGGTATGTACGCCGAAGCCCGGAAACTCCGGGCTTCCCGGGCGATTCGAGGAGATTCCCGATACCCGTGAAAATCGGGACGTCCCCCGCGCGCCGCTCGGGGGCCCCTC
>CAZJJQ010000216.1:0-6669 GCA_964546345.1 uncultured Planctomycetales bacterium | reverse complement strand
CGGAGCGCGACCGCGAGCACGCCGAGGATGCCGCCGATGGCGAGCGAGCCCGTGTCGCCCATGAAGACCGTCGCCGGATGCCCGTTGAACCAGAGGAACCCGAGGCTGCCGCCGAGGAGCGCCGCCGCGATGACGGCCAGCTCGCCCCCGTCGGGCACGTGGAAGAGGTAGAACTCGCGCGCGTAGTCGGGGCGGCCCACGAGGTACGCCGTCACCGTGAGCGTGACGGCCACGGTCGCCGTGCAGCCGATGGCGAGGCCGTCGAGGCCGTCGGTGAGGTTGACCGCGTTGCTGGCGCCGACGATGACGAGGATGCCGAACGGGATCAGGAAGAGCCCGAGGTCGAGGCAGAACCGCTTGAAGAACGGGACCTGCAGGTCGGCGCGGTGCTGGTCCTTCGCGTCCGTCAGCGGCGCGGGGAAGGAGATCGTCGAGCCCACGACGGGCGCGAGCAGGGCGCCGTCCGCGGCGACCAGGCCGTTGCGCTCCGCGATCTCCCGCGCGCGCCCCGCGTCGCCGAGGTACTTGGCGGCCATGCTCGCGAGGTCCTCGCCGGGCGCCACCTCGTGCCGCTTCACCCACACCGCGGGGTAGGGCGACGGCTTGAGGGTGGCCCCCCGCATCCACGGCGTGCCGGCCTCGAGGTTGCCCACGCCGTAGAGCACGCCGAGGACCGCCGCGGAGATCGCGAGCTGCCCCACGAGCTTCTTCCGCTCGGACATGCCCTTGCTGCCGGGCTTGGTGAGCTTCTTCCAGTCGTCGGCGGCGCCCAGGGCGCCGAACGAGAGGAACGCGACCAGGGTCACCCACGTGTAGGGGGTGTCCAGCCGGGCGAGGAGGAGCGAGGAGAGGGTGACGCCGATGAGCAGGATGATCCCGCCCATGGTGGGCACGTGCTTCTTGAGCTGCCGGGCCCGGTCCACGTCGCCCTGCCCGACGAGCACCGTGCCCGCGATCTTGCGCGCGCGGAGGGACTCGACGATGCCCGGGCCCACGATCGTGGCCACGAGGAACGCGAGGATCGCGGCGAACGCGGCGCGGAACGAGACGTACTGGAAGAGCCGGAAGCCGGGGAACGCCCGCTCGAGGGGAAGGAAGAGGTGGTACAGCATGGATCCGGGGCGACGCTCCCTCGCGGGATCGGGAGGTCCTCAGGCGTGGGGCGGGAGCTCGGCGGCGGCGGCGCCGAGCGCGGGCTCGGCCACCTCGTGCGGCGCGTCGCCGACGCGGGCGCGAACCGCCTCGTACAGCCGCTCGAGGGCCATCCCGCGGGAGGCCTTGAAGAGCCAGGTGTCGCCCGGCCGCGGCTCGACCGGGAACGCCGCCAGGGCCTCCTCCACCGTCTCGTGGTGCAGGCAGGCGACGCTCGACATGCCGCCGGCGCGAGCCTCCTCCGCGATCAGGCGCGCGTTCGGGCCCACGGTCCAGACCACGTCGAGGCGGGCGTTGCCGAGCTTGCGGCCGAGCTCGCGGTGGCAGCGCTCCGTCTGCTCGCCGAGCTCGAGCATGTCGCCGATCACGGCGATCCGCCGGCCGGCGGCCGGGCGGGCCCCCATCTCGATGACCGCGGCCTCCATGCTGCGCGGGTTGGCGTTGTACGCGTCGTTGATGAGCGTGACCTCCCCGAGCACCTCGCGGCACATGCGCATCTGCGGCGCGCGGAAGCGGGCGAGCGCCTCCCGGACGTCGTGGGGGTCGCGGCCGAGCCAGAGACCCACGGCGGTGGCCGCGAGCGCGTTGTGCACGTTGTGGAGGCCGAGCGCGGGCACCTCGAAGGGCATGCGGTCGTAGAGGTCGAACCCCACGCCGTCCACCGTCACGCGCGGCTTCGTGCCGTACACGTCGGCGTCCTCCCACGTCCCGTAGGTGACGAGGCAGCAGCGCACCGCCTCGATCATCTCGCGGCAGTAGTAGTTGTCCGCGTTCACGATCGCGGCGCCGTCGGCCGGCAGGGCGTCGAGGAGCGCCGACTTCTCGCGCATGACCCCGCGCAGGGAGCCCAGACCCTCGAGGTGGGCCTCCTCGACGTTGGTGACGACGCCGACGGTCGGGCGGGCGATCCCTGCGAGCGCGGCGATCTCCCCCGGCGCGTTCGTCCCGATCTCGACCACGGCGGCCTCGGTCGTGCGGTCCATCTGGAGGAGCGTGAGGGGCACGCCGATCTCGTTGTTGAACGAGCTCGGGCTCGCGACCACCTTGGGGCCGAGCACCAGCCGCATCATCTCCTTGGTCGTGGTCTTGCCGCAGGAGCCGGTGATGCCGACCACCGGGACGTCGAAGCGGCTGCGGTGCCAGCGCGCGATGTCGCCGAGCGCCTTCGTCGTGTCCGCGACCCGGATCACGGTGCGCGGGACGCGGGCGAGGTCCGCGTCGCGCGCCGCGAGGCTGTACCCGGCGCCCGCGAGGAAGGCCGCGTCGATGAACGCGTGGGCATCCTGCTTCTTGCCCCGGATGGGGACGAAGAGGCCGCCCTGCACGATCTTGCGGCTGTCCGTCGTGACGTCGGGGATCAGCGGGTCCCCGCGGACGGGGCCGGCGAGCTCGCCGCCGGTGGCGCGGAGGATGTCGGAGAGGCGGAGGGGTTCCATGTTCGTTCCTCGCCGGCGGCTAGGCCGGCCTCGGGGTCGCGCGTTCGCGGGCGCGCAGGGCGAGGGCCGCCTTGGCCTCCGCCACGTCGTCGAAGGGGATCTTCACGGTGCCGAGGATCTGGTAGTCCTCGTGGCCCTTCCCGGCCACGAGCACGGTGCCTCCCGGCGGGGCCTCGAGCACGGCGCGACGGATCGCCTCGCGGCGGTCCGCCACGGTCTTCGTCCTCGATCTCGCGGCGTCGGGCACGCCGGCCTCGACCTCCGCGAGGATCCGCGCCGGGTCCTCCGTGCGCGGGTTGTCGCTGGTGATCACGACGTGGTCGGCGAGCTCCGCCGCCACGGCGCCCATCTTCGGGCGCTTCGTCCGGTCGCGGTCGCCGCCGCAGCCGAACACGCACGTCAGGGGGGTCGCCCCCACCGTGCGGAGGAAGCCGAGGACCTGCCGCAGGGCGTCCTCCGTGTGCGCGTAGTCCACGAACACGTGCAGGTCTCCCGCATGCTCGACGCGCTCGAGCCGGCCGCGCACCCCCGACACCGTCGAGGCGCCCTCCGCGGCGGTGACGGGCTCGACGCCGAGCGCCGTCGCCGCCCCCACCGCCGCGAGGAAGTTGGCGACGTTGTGCCGTCCCACGAGCGGCGTGCGCACCTCGACGTCGGCTTCGCCCGCCACGCACAGGCGGAAGGAGGTCCCGTCCGCCGCCAGGTCGATCCGCGTGGCCCGCAGGTCGCACGCGGGGCCCGTGCCGTAGGTGAGCACGCGGCAGCGCGAGGCGGCGGCGAACCGCGCCCAGGAAGGGTCGTCCCGGTTGAGGACCGCCGTGGACGCCCGCGGAAGCGTGGAGAACAGCCGGGCCTTCGCCTCGAAGTAGGCCTCGGGGGTCCGGTGGTAGTCGAGGTGGTCGCTCGCGAGGTTGGTGAGGACCCCGGCCTCGAAGGTGAGCCCCGCCGTCCTTCCCTGGTCGAGCGCGTGGCTGCTGACCTCCATGACGCAGCCGGTGCAGCCCGCGTCGCGGGCCTCGGCCAGCAGCCGGCGCAGCTCGAGGGCCCCCGGGGTCGTGTTGGACGCCTGGCGGGGCACGCCGTCGCCCACGTCGTACGCGATGGTGCCGAGGACGGCCGTCCGGCGACCGGCGGCGGCGAGGGCCGCCCGCACGAGGTAGGTGGTCGTCGTCTTGCCCTTGGTCCCCGTGATGCCCACGAGGCGCAGCGTGTCCTGCGGGCGGCCGTACCACGCGTCGGCCGCCACGCGCAGCGCGACCTCGGGATCCTCGACGACGAGCGTCGGCACGTCGTCGGCGACGACCTCGCGGGCCACCACGACGACCGCGCCGGCCGCGCGCGCCGCACGGACGAACGCCAGCCCGTCGGCCTTGCTGCCCGCGCGCGCGAAGAACGCGTGCCCGGCGCGCACCTCCCGGGAGTCGTCCGCGAGCCCGGAGAGGGCCGTGCCGGGCGGGACGCCGTGCGCGACGACGCGCCCCCCCGCGGAGACGAGGAGCGCCTGCAGGGCCTGCGCGGTCCGGGGCGGGGCGGGGACGCGGCTCATCGGGCACCCTCGTCGAGGGTCGGGACGGGCGCGAGGGGCACCGTCGGCGCCACGGACCCGTCCTTCGTGGGGACGCCCATGTACTCCTCGAGGGTCCGCTCGAGGATCGAGCGCACCGCCGGTCCCGCCACGGCGCCGCCGTAGGGCTTGCTCCGGCGCTCGTCGCCCTTGAGCCCGGGCTCCTGCGCCATGACGAGGCAGACGAGGCGCGGCGCGTCCGCGGGGGCGTAGCCCACGAACGAGCACGAGTAGTAGCGGTCGGCCCCGAGGGCGGGCGGCTTCTTCGCGGTGCCGGTCTTGCCCGCGATGTCGTACTTCGGCGAGAGCACGGCGCCACGGCCGGTGCCCTCGGTGACCGCGAGCTTGAGCGCGTCGCGCAGCGCGCGGCGCTTGGCCGGGTCGCGCAGGAGGGTGGGCCCCACCTGCCCCTCGGGCAGCGCCTCGCCGCCGATGGCGAGGATCATGCGGGGCGCGATCGGCGCGAAGTCGTCCCGCGCGAACGCGGTGTAGAGCGACGCGAGCCGGAGCGGGGTCATCGTGAAGGAGTGCCCGAAGGCGAACCGGAGGTGGTCGAACGCGCCCCGGCGGTCCTTGCGGGGCAGGTAGCCGCACGCCTCGCGCGCGGAGAAGCCCGGGATCGGGAACGGCCTCGTCACCTCGAGGTCCTCGAGGAGCCGCAGCATCCCGTCGTTCCCGATCCGTCGGCCCGCCTCGGCCGAGTCCGGGTTGTTCGACTGCGCGAGGACGTCGCGGAACGTGCCGCCCGGGTGCGACTCGCCGCCGTCGTGCGCGTCGTGGATCGTCTCCTCGGACCGGCCGATCCGGAACGCGCGCTCGCGCGGCAGCTCGAACGGCTCCTCGAGGCCCACGAGCCCCAGCTCGAGGGCGCGCGCGAAGGTGAACGGCTTGAACGTGGAGCCCACCTCGGTCGTCCACTGCGTGGCGAGGCTCATGGAGCTGCGGGCCGCGTCGTAGGTCGGGCGCGTCGCGAGGGCCAGCACGTCCCCCGTGGCCGGGTCGAGGACGATGGCCACCGCGCCCCGGGGCCGCCACTCCTCCATCAGGCGGTCGAGGGCCTGCTCCGCGTAGCCCTGGATCACGAGGTCGAGGGTCAGCCACGCGGTCCGGCCCTCGGCGTCCGGGCCCTGGTCCGTCGAGAGCTTCGTGGCGTAGCGACGTCCCCGGCCGTCCACGGCCCACCTCCGCGTGACCGCCTGGCCGGTCAGGAACGCGTCGAGCCCCTGCTCGAGCCCGTCGCGCCCCTTCACCGGCGACCAGGCGTTCTCCGCGCTGGCCACCCCCACCATGAACCCGCCCCACGACCCGTTCGGGTAGTCGCGCCGGTCGGCGACCTCGATCAGCAGGCCGGGGAGCCGCGTGGCGTCGAGCCGCGAGATGATGCGCGGGTCGTCGATGTCGCGCTTGATCGTCACGAGGGCCGTCCCCGACGGGGCGAAGTCGCCGCGGGCCCGCCGCGCCTGCAGCTCCTGGCGGATCTCGATCGGCGCCGGCTCGCCCTCGAGCACGTCGGACAGGGTGAGCGCGAAGCGCGGCAGGTCCTCGATGGCCAGCTCGAAGGCCTTCGTCTTCGGGTTGAAGCGCCCCCCCGCATCGACGATCACGTGCCGCACGGGGCGCGAGATCGCGAGCGCGCGGCCGTTGCGGTCCACGATGGGCCCGCGGAGCGCGCGCACCCGGTCGGGGCGCTGCTGGTCGGCCACGAAGCCGCGCCACTCGGCGCCGTTGACGATCTGGACCTGGACGAGGCGCCCGAGGATCCCGAGGAACAGGACGAGGAGCGCGCCGAAGAAGAGGTTGCTGCGCACCCGCTGCACGGTCCGCATGGTGCGACGGGCGAGCCCGACGGGGATCGAGCGCGGCAGCTCGGTGACGGGGCGGGCGGGCGCGGTCATCGGCCGCCCTCCGCGGGCTCTTCCTCGGGCAGGGGCGGCGCGTCGGGAGTCGGGGGGGCGGCGGGGGCCGAGGGAGCGTCCACCTCCTCCGGGGCGACCGCGGGCTCCGGCGCGGGCTCGGCGGCGGGCGGCGCGGGCGGGAGCGGCGGCGCCGGCGTCGCGGTCGCCACCGCGGACGCCTTCATCTCCGTCCAGCGCTCGAGGAGGCGTCGCGGCGCCTTCGCCGCCTCGAGCTCGGCGCGAGCGAGCCGGAGCTCGCGCTCCGCGCGCTGACGCGACTCCTCGAGGCCCCAGACGCGGTAGCGGAGCTGCGCGACGTGGAGATGGAGCCGGACGCTGACGACCGCCGTCGCCAGGACCGCCGCACCGACCATGATCGCGACCCAGATCCTCACCGCGTCGCCTCCCGTCCCGCCGCCGCCTCGCCGCCCGCGTCCGTCGCCCCGTCGCGCCGGACCACCTCCGCCGCCCTCAACCGCGCGGGCGCCGCCCGCGGGTTCCTCGCCACCTCGTCCTCCGTCGGCCGGATCCCCTTGCCCGTCACCACCCGCACCCGTCCCTCCCCCGCCGCCGCCTGGAACGCGGCCTTCACCGCCCGCTCCTCGCCGGAGTGGAACGAGAT
>CAZJJQ010000215.1:0-6697 GCA_964546345.1 uncultured Planctomycetales bacterium | reverse complement strand
CGGCTCCACCACCTCGAGCATCTCCTCGACGTTGGTCGGAGGCGCCTCCGGCACGGGTCCCCGCCGGCCCTTGGGGCCCGTCGGCGAATCACCCATCCGCATGCGGCCGGCGGCGGGGCTTTTCGACCGGCGCCGCCGTGCGGCGCGCCGGCGCGAGCTCCCGCAGCGCCGGCGAGGGCGGAGCGGGCTTCGTCGCTCGTCGTCCACCTGTCGGGAACACGCCACCCCCCTCGTTCCTCGCGCGGCGCCCCCCGGCGCCCGTCCTCGGTGCTGGACGGGTGATGGGCGGACGGGCCTTTACCGGAAGAACGTCTCCGCCGCCCGCGGCAGCACGATGCATCGGCGCACGGGCTTCATCCGCAGGGCATAGGTCACGGCCTCCTGCGCGTCCGAGAACGGATGGAGGCCCATGGGCCTCAGCACGTCGGGTCCCTGGGTGCTGACGGCGAGGATGGGGTTGCGCGCGGCCTTCCAACGCAGCGCGTACGCGGTGAGCCCGTACGGGTGGAAGTCCTTCCGGAGCGCGGCGAGGTGGCGGTCGAGGCGCCCCGCCTCGAACCACGGCAGGAACCTCGGATGCCCCGCGCCTTCGGCCGCGTGCGCGAGCCACACGATGGGGGCGCCGGGCATGCTCACCTCGCTGGCCACCACGAGGCTCTTGTGCGCCTGCAGGAGGTCGCGATCGCGAGGGGCCCCACCGCCGGCGATCACCAGGTCGGCGGGCTCCGGGCGAGCGCACGCGAACCGGCGTGTGTGGATGCGCGCCCCCTCCTCGTGGGCGGCCTCCACGTCGCCGGCGACCGCGTAGGCGATCTTCGCGTCCGACAGCCCGACGTTGAGCAGCCAGAGCGCAGGGAGCCGTTTCGCGACGCGGATCAGCACGCGCCGGAACGCGTTGCCCTCGACGCGACCGAGGAGCGACCGGACCGATCCGTCGGGGGCGATCGTCGCGTCGAGCGTCTGCCGGTGCGCCGCCTCGACGGTGGCTCGGTCGGCGCATCCCGGGACCAGGCCCTTGGCGCCTCCGGAGAAGCCGGCGAGGTAGTGCGGCGCGATCGCGCCGGTGAGGACGACGAGGTCGGCCTCCGTGACCGCGCGGTGGACACGCGGCCGTCCGAGCGCGGGATCCTCGGCGAGCGCGTCGTAGGCGCTCGGCTCCTCCGCGTCGGTGGACACGACGTCCACGGTGCCGGCGAGCTCGAGGCCGAGGATCGCCCTCGCCTCCTCGGGGGTGGCGGCGGGGTGGATCCCTCCCCCGATCAGCACCCGGCACGAGCTCCTTGGCACCCCCGCCGCCGCGAGACGCGCGAGCACGGCGGCGAGCACCACGGGCATGCGCGCCGGACGGGAGCGGTCCGGCACGACGATCGTCACGCGTCTGCGGCCGCGCGCGAGCGCCTCGAGCGGGGGCGCGCCGATCGGCGAGGACATCGCGCGCTCGACCGTCTCCCGCTCGCTCCCGGCCGCCGGGGCGTCGGGGGGCTCCACCGTCTCGCACAGGACGGAGACCGGGACCCGGACGTCCACGGCGCCCGGCCCGTACCGGAGGCGGAAGGCGATCGTCACCGGCGGCTCCTCCGGTCGGGGGCGATCGCGGGCATGCGGCGGATCCTACCCGTCGGCCGATCGCCCTCGACGGGACCTAGGTCCCGGGTGGTCCCCCGGGTGCTCGCCGGTGCGCCGCCGTAGGCGCTACGGGCCGGCCGGGCGCTCGAAGATGCGGTGGGGATTGCGCTCGGGCGTGTTCGCCCGCGCCGGGCCGTGACAGACCGCGCACGACGTGGTGCCCGCGACCGCCTCGTAGCGCGCGGCCACGTAGTACTTCGCGCGCCCGCAGATCACGTCGAAGACCACGATGTCGCCGACCCGGCTCCAGCCGATGTCGGACGCCACGGACTTTCCGTCCCACGGCACCGTGACGAGGCCGCGCGGGGCGGCGCCTTCGTCCATCGGCCGCAGCACGGAGACGCTGCGCCCCGCGATGGGGGTGGTGCAGCCCTCGAGGCTCAGCTCGCCCGCGGTCACGGGGGGGAATCGGTGAGGGCTCGTCCGGCCCTCCTCGCAGCCCGAGCCCTCGATGCCCGAGATGCCCTGCCCGAGCTCCGCCGCACGGAGGGTCTGGGCGGCCAGCACCGTGTCCGCGTCGGAGGCCGTCGAGGTCGGCAGCCGTCCGGCGGCCAGCCACAGGCCGCCCGCGACGAGGATCGTGGCCGCGATGGCGGCGACGCTCCGCAGGGATCGGGGCCGACGCATCCCCGTCACCGCCTCGCCCCGGTCGATGGCGAGATCCCGGCGCAGGCGCGCCTCGAAGAGCGGGCTGGGAGCAGGCAGCGCCTCCCGGGCGCGCCCGACCAGGGCGAGGAAGGACGCATCGGCCTCGATCCGGGCCCGGGCCAGAGGGTCCCGGGCCAGGAGCGCCGCGCGCTCGACGCGCTCGGCCGCGGAGCCTTCGCCGTCGAGCCAACGGGCGCGTTCGAGGGGGTCTTGGGTCCAGTCGGTCATGGGAGGAAGGGGGCGCGGGGTTTGCCGGGGCTTGCGCGGGCGGGCCGGGGCCTGGAGGAGGGGGAGCGGGCGTGGGAGGCCGGGCGGGTCTCGGCGTCGGCCTAGGGGGACGGTTTGGGCGTCTCGGGGGCCGCCCCGAGCACGCCCTTCGGTCCCGTCTTGGAAGCAACGAGGAGGGTCCGCAGCCATTCCCGGCCCCGATGGAGGCGGCTCATCACGGTGCCGGGGGGGATGTCGAGGAGCCGCCCGATCTCGTCGTACGTGAGCCCGTCCACGTCCCGGAGGCGGACCGCCATCCGGAACGGATCGGGCACCTGCTCGAGGGCCCGCCAGACGTCCTCGGGGCCGAAGTCGCCCCTCGGCGCCTCGGCCGCCGGCGGCGCGGCGCAGGCGTCGAGCTCGTCCTCCCCCTGCGTGGTCGGACGCGCCTTCGCCCGCCGGTGCGAGTCGATGTGCAGCCTCCGCAGGATCGTGAAGAGCCAGGCCTTGATGTGGGTGCCTTCCTCGAAGCTCGAGAAGGCCTTCTGCGCCTTGAGGAAGGTCTCCTGGACCAGATCCTCGGCGTCCGCCACCCGGCCGCAGAGGCTCAGGGCGAACGCATAGCAGTCGCGCAGGTGCGGCAGCGCCGTCCGCTCGAAGCTCGTCGGGTCGGGCGTCCGTGCCACCGGCGCATCCTACCGCACGGGGAAACGACGTCGGTCGCGGTACGATCCCGCCCCGATGCGCACCCTCGTCTCCGTGAACGGCCGGCTGTCATCCCCCGAGGACGCGGTGGTCCCCGCGCTCGACCGTGGCTTCCTCTACGGCGACTCCGTCTACGAGGTCCTGTGGTGGCACCGCGGAGTCCTGGTGCAGGCGAAGGACCATTTCGAGCGCCTGCGGGCCTCGGGGCGGCGCATCTACCTCTCGCTGCCCGAAGGCGACGCCCGATGGCACGCGGCCATCGAGCCGGTCGTGGCGGCCAGCGGCTGCAGCCGGGACGAGGATGCGTACGTGCGCCTCGTGGTCACGCGCGGCGCGGGGGCCCTCGGCCTCGCCGTGGGCGAGGGGCTCGTGCCGACCGTGGTCGTGGTCGTGGCGCCGGCCCACCGGCCCGGGGAGGAGGAGCGTCGCCGGGGGCTCTCCGCGCTCTGCGTGGCGCGCCTGCGCAACGACGCTCGGGCCCTCGATCCCGCCGCCAAGACCGGGAACTACATGAACAACCTGCTCGCGCTGCACGAGGCCCGGGTCCAGGGCGCGGACGACGCGTTGCTCCTCAACGCCGCGGGTGAGGTGACCGAGGCCACCACGAGCAACGTGTACCTGGTCCGCGGCGGCGCCCTCGTCACCCCCGCGATCTCCGCAGGCATCCTCGAGGGCACGACGCGTCGTCGGATCCTCTCCCTCTGCGCCGCGGCCGGCCTCCCGGTCTCGGAGCGGTCCGTCCTCCCGGCCGAGCTCGTCTCGGCCGAGGAGATCTTCCTCTCATCCTCGGTGCGTGGGGTGGTGCCCGTCGTACGCCTCGACGGCCGCACGGTCGGCGCGGGGGTCCGCGGTCCCGTGACCGAGCGGGTCCATCGGATGTTCGAAGCCGCCGCCGACGCCGAGGCGGAGGCGGGCGCCAGGGGGCCGGGGGGAGCCACCGACCGCGGCTTCGGAGTCGGGTGAGCCTGCCCCCGAAGCCCGCCGCGCGCACCCGCCGCCGCGGAACCGTCCCTGCGTCTCGCCAGGGTGACGGGTCGCGGTGGGCACGGCCGTTGCGAAGTCGCGCCCGGTGAGCCGCCTCCTCCGTCCCCTGTCCGCCCTGCCTCTCGTCCTCGCGCTGGGCGTCGCGACGCTCTCCATCGGGGCGCCCGTCGCGCGCCTGCTGTGGTCCTCGCTCCACGTCCGGGAGATCGTCACGACCTCGGGGCAGGTGCACCGCGTCGCGGGGCACGTGTTCGACGAGCCGGAAGGGATCCGCTTCCAGGTGGCGCCGGCCGAGGATCCCGACGGCGAGCGGGTCGGCGTCCGCGTGCGGCGCGCCGACGTGGCGGAGGACCGCGAACGCCTCTCCCTCGCGCACTACGCGGACGTGCTGCGCTCGTCGCGCACCTTCGGGCTCGTCCGCAACTCGGTCGTGCTCGCGGGAGGCGCCGGGCTCTTCGCGCTCCTCCTCGGGGTGCCCCTGGGCTGGCTCCTCTCGCGCACGCGCTTCGCAGGGCGTCGCGTCGTCCTCGCCCTCCTCGTCGCGCCGCTCCTGCTGCCGCCGTTCTTCGCGGCCATGGGCGTGTCGAGCAGCGTGGGGGTGTTCCTCCACGCGCTCGGCCTCACCGGCGGCACGCTCCAGCTCGCGAGCGCGATCGTGTGCCTCGGGGGCCTCCTGTTCCCCGTGCCCGCCCTGCTCGTCGGCCGCGCGATCGCGGCGGTGCCCGCGGGACTCGTCGAGGCGGCCCGGCTGCTCGGCGGAGGGGCCGGCCCCCGGGTCGTGCGCCCCTCCGCGACCCCGGCGGCCCTGGCCTCCTTCGTGCTGGTGTTCGTGACGGCGCTGTGCGACTTCGCGGTGCCGGACCTCCTCGGCGTGTTCCTGCCCACGGGGGCCGTGCCCGTGCACGTGTTCGCCACCGAGATCTTCCTTCAGTGGGACAAGATGGGGAACGAGCGGCGTGCCTTCGCCACCGCCGCCCCGTTCGTGATCTTCGTGATCGCGCTGCTGGCCCTCGCGGTGCGGTGGCTCCGGCGCTGCCCGGAGGGCTTTCTCGGCGGCGCCTCCCGCCCGCGCGAGCCCCTCAGGCTCTCCGCGGCGGGCCGATCCGCCGGCTGGGCCCTCGTCGCCGTCGCCTTCGGGCTCGGCGTCGGGCTGCCGCTCTCGGGCGTCCTCTCGTGGGGCTTCGTGCCCTCGCGCGTCCCCGCGACGATCCGCGCGACCGACGGGGTCCTCGAGGACGCCGCCCGATGGCTGCGCTCCGGCCTGCTGGCCTCCATCGTCGCGACGCTCACCGCGATCCCCCTGTCCACGGCGCTCCTGCGAGGGCCGCGGGGCGTGCGCATCGCCGTGCTCGTCCTGGGCGCGGTCGCCCTGGCCGTGCCGGGCATGGCGCTCATGGTGGGCACGCTCCTCGTCTGGGTCGGCGTCCCCACCGATCCGGGCACCTTGTGGAAGCCGGTCCTGGTCCTCGTGGGGCACTTCCTCCCCTACGCCCTCGTCGCCGGGGCGCTCGCCCAGCGCGAGCTCGACCCGCGGCTCGCCGACCCCGCCCGGCTCCTGGGGGCCTCCCCGGCCACCCGCCTGGCGAGGATCTGGGCGCCCCTCTCGGCTCGCGGGTGGGCGTCCGCCGCGCTGCTCGTCCTCGTGTTCGCGCTCCGCGAGCTCGACTCGGTCGCCGTGCTCGAGACGAAGATCCTGCCCGTGCGCATCTACGACAAGGTGCACTACGGTCGCACGGGGCAGGTCGCGGACCTCTCCATGGCCTACCTGGCCGCCCTGCTCGTCCCCGCGGTCGTGCTGGTCCTGTGCGCGAGACGACGCCCCCCCGGGGAGCCGTCCGCCGGCGTCGTCGAGGCGGACGCCGGACCGGGGCGTTCCTAGCAGAGGGCCCGAGCCCCACCTCCACCTCCCCGGCGGCGGCGCCTTTCCGCGCGAGGTTTCCATGCTCCGACGGCTTCGACTTCCCTCTCCCCGGCGCCCGGCCGCCGGCGTTGCGGGATCCCACCTCCTCGACCCCGCTCGGGGGGAACGCGCGTCCGCACGTCGCGGCGCGGCCTGCTGGGTCACGCTCCTGCTCGGCGGGGGGGCGCTGGTCGGGCTGCCGCCGGCCTCCGCCGACGTGGTGACCACGAGGGACGGCCTGGTGCTCGAGGGGACGGCGACCACCGGCCCGGACGGCACCGTCACGGTGACGACCGCCGACGGCGCCGTGCGCCTCGCCGCCGCGAGCGTGGCGTCCGTCGAGACCGGGGACGGCCCGAACGCCCGCCTGCATCGCGAGGCGGCCGCCCTCGCGCCGGGCGACGTCGAGGGGTGGTTCCGGCTCGCCCTGCGCGCCGACGCGATGGGGGCGTCCGCCGCCTCCCGCGCGGCCTACCAGGCGATCCTCGTGATCGATCCGGAGCACGCCGCGGCCCGTCGCGCGCTCGGCTTCGAGCGGCTCGACGGCCGGTGGGTGCCGATCGAGGAGGCGCGTCGGAGCCGCGGGCTCGTGCTGTACGGCGGCGCCTGGATGCTGCCCATCGAGGC
>CAZJJQ010000214.1:0-6708 GCA_964546345.1 uncultured Planctomycetales bacterium | reverse complement strand
GCCCGCGTCCCCGTGCTCGAGGCCGCCGAGCACGCGGGCCACGGTCCCGGGCACGGGTGCGCCGGCGCACAGGCGCGTCGTGTCGCGCCAGACGGCGCGGCCCGCGGCCTCGCGCTCGGTGGCGAGCCCCTGGAGCATGCGCGAGAGGTCGGGGCCGGGTCGGTCGATGACGCCGTGCATGCGGGCGAGGGGGAGGTCGTTGAAGGCGACCTTGAGCACGAGCCGGTCGAAGCGGTCGCGGGAGAGCAGGCGGCCGTCGAGCGCGCGGACGAGCAGGTCGTGGTCGAGGCAGGCGGCCTCGAGGTGCGCCACGACGTTCGTGCGCTGGACCTCGTCGAGCAGGCGGGACGTGGCCGCGCCGAGCGGGCGCAGCGCGACCGCGCGCAGGAGGATCGCGCGCTCCTCGAGGTCGCCTCGGACGTAGAGATCGACGAGGGTCGCGTCGTCCACCGGATCGGCGCGGTGGAGGAGGAGGAAGCCCGCCGCGTCGCAGCGGCGCCAGGCCGCGAGGTCCACCGTCGCCCCGGCCCAGGTGAGCGTCCCGCCGAGCCCGCGCCGGCCCATGCGACGGGCGAGCCCGGCCCAGGTCGCCGGGAGCGTCGCCCGGACCTTCGCGGGGTCGTCGGCCAGCCGCGCCCGGATCCATGTCTCCTCCTCGCCCGAGAGAGCCGCGTCGAGGGGGGCGAGGTCGGGCGGGAGGGTCACGGTCGCGCTCCGGGAGGTGGGGGGGCGGGGGGGCGGAGGGGGCCGGGGGCCCGCCGGTGCGAGTCTCGCGCCGGGGTGCGGTCTCGCCCCGTTTGGGCCCACCGCTCCCGTGGGGGAACGGAGGCGGACGTGGGGGCGGTTCGACGCCCAGTCCCTCCCCGGCTCACCCGGGTCGCTCGCGCACCCGCCGCGCGCGGCTCTCGGCAGCGGAGGCGGTGCCACCACGCGATACCCCCCCCGGCACGGAGGGAGGAATCGACTGGGGCCCCCGGCCGTCAGAATCCGGGGGTGCCGGTGCGGAGCGCGGCTCCCGCGTCCGATCCGGTCGAGTGAGGCAGGCACGCCCCGGCGTCCCGGGGTGGGCACGGGAGCGTCGTCTCATGCGGATCCGCCCGTTCGTGCTCGTCGTCGCCGCCGGCCTGGCCACCCTTGCCGGGTGCAGCACCGCCCGAGCGGCGCGGCAGCCGTCGGGGGACGTGGAGGGACCGCCCCCGGCCTCCCTCGCCTTCGAGCCTCCGGGGACGGCGACGGGGGGAGCCATCGACGCGGCTTCGCTCGCGCAGGAGACGGGGCTCGGCCTCGCCGACGACGGCGTCTCCGTCCTGCTCTCGGGGGAGGGCGTGCAGGCGCGCCTCTACCCCGGGCGTGACACCGTCTTCATCGACGGGCGCACGATCTCCATGGGCGAGTCCACGCGTCGGGACGCGAACCGCGTGATCGTCCCCGCCGGCGGTGCCGAGGCCGTGCGTAGGGCCGTCGCGGCCCACCGTGCGGCCCCGCGCCCGCAGCCCATCGTCCTCCCGCCGCCCATCGCGCTGAAGGCGCCGAAGTTCCCCTCCCCGCGCCCCGTGGCGGTGAAGGCGCCGGTCGGGGACGCGCCGCCCGGATGGGTGCCCGTGGCGGCGGCACGGCCCTGGAAGTGGATCGTGATCCACCACAGCGACGACGTGTGCGGCTGCTGCTCGACCTACGACCGGATCCACCGCGCCAAGGGCTGGGACGAGTGCGGCTACCACTTCGTGATCGGCAACGGCTCCCTGACGGGCGACGGCGAGGTCGAGCCCTCGGGACGCTGGCCGGCGCAGAAGCACGGCGCCCACGCGAAGACGCCCGACAACCGCTACAACGACTTCGGCATCGGCATCGTGCTCGTCGGCGACTTCGAGAAGGGCAGCGGTCCCTCCGCCGCCCAGTACGCCTCCACCGTGAGGCTCACGCGCTGGCTGATGGCCCGCTACGGCATCCCGCCCGAGAACGTGCTGCGCCACGGCGACACGAAGGCCACCGAGTGCCCGGGGCGCAATTTCCCGTGGGCGCGGTTCCAGGCCGACGTCCGGGGCCGTAGCTAGCGGATGACGGCGATGACCAGCGCCGCGGCGGACAGGAACAGGTTCGTGGCGTAGAGCCGCACGTACTGCGCGTGGAGCGCGTCGAACTCGCGGCGCTTCTCGGGGTCCCAGGCGCGCTCCTCGTCCTTCGTCTCGGGCGGCTTGAGCGCCGCCATGCGCGGCGCGACGTTGCGGCGCAGGATCGTGAGCACGAGGTGGACGAGGGTGGCCAGGGCGAGGAGCGCGATCGTGCCGCCAGAGATCGTGACGAAGATCCCGAGCACGCCGGCGGCCACGGCCACCGTCGAGGCGAACCACGCCATCGCGTCGAACACCCGCAGCACCTTCCCGAACACCTTGCCCGCCTCCACGGGGTCGAGGGTCCGGAACACCTGGGGCGCCGTGGCGAACGACAGCGCGGCCGTCCCGCCGAAGACGAGGCCCATGGAGAGCACGTAGAGCACGGCGGCGGTGGCGAGGAGGAAGCTCACGGGGGGACGACCTTGCCTTCCTGGAGGAGCCGGCGCGCCAGGGGGCCCGCCACCGCCTGGGCGCGGCGCGGGGGGAAGCGCTTGGCGAACTTGTAGACGTCGTGGAGCGCGATCTCGAACTTGGCCGGGCCTTCGGCGCGGGGGAAGCCCCGTTGCTGGGCCTCGCATGCGTAGCAGATGGCCACGGGCGGCACGATCAGGTACAGGCCCGCGTCGAGCGCCACGAAGGCCACGGTGCTGATCCAGTGCGTGAACGGACCCGTCAGGAGGCCCACGGCGGCGAGCCCGAGGCCGAGCTTCCGGTTGAAGTCGCGCTGCTGGTACAGGTCGGTCGAGCCGCACACGGGGCAGACCGACCCGGCGTTGCGCTCCGACAGGGTGGGGGCCTCGGGGAGCGCGGTCACGGCCTTGCAGGAGGGGCACGTCATGCCCGTGGTGGCCGCGTCCATCTCCCCCTCCACCGCGGAGCCGCACGCAGGGCAGGCGAAGGTGAGCGAGAGGGGCACCCCGGCGTTGTACCCGGGTCAGGGCGACGTGAGACCGTTCGTTCAGGGCCGTGCCCGTCGCCGGGCGAGGTCGAGGGCCGCGAGGAACTCGCCGGAGAAGTCGCTCGCCGCGACGAGGGCCTCGACGCGGGCCCGGCCGGCCTCGCCGAGGCGTCGCGCGCGCGCACGGTCGCGCGCGAGGGCCTCGAGCCGTGCGGTGAACGCGTCCTGAACGGACGGGGCGAGGGGGCTGCCGTCGTCGGGAGCCTTCGGGACGACCTCGGCGTCGATGCCGTCGCGCAGGCACTCGGCGATGCCGCCGACGGCGGTCGTCACCACGGGGACGCCGACCGACATCGACTCGACCAGCATGAGAGGCAGCAGCCCTTCGTGATCGGAGGCGAGGGCCGTGACGTCGAACGCCCGGTAGATCGCCGCGGAGCGTGCACGGGCGCCGGGACGGTGGAGGCGCCCCGCGAGCGAACTCGCGGTGTCCGCGATCGCGCGCTCGAGGGCGACGAGGAAGGGGCCGGCCTCCCAGTCGTCGGGGCGCGCGAGGCGGCCGAGCAGCAGCAGATGCACGTCGAGGCCCGCGGAGGCAAGCCTCCCCGCGGCCCGCACGAGGGTCGGCGCGCCCTTGCCCGGCCCGATGCGGCCGAAGTAGCCGATCACGAACGCCGAGGGTGGGATGCCGAAGGACGCGCGGAGCGCCCGGGCTTCCGCGTCGGCGTCGGCCGAGGTCGGCAGCAGCAGGTCGGGGAACAGGGGGCGCGTCACGGCGTGACGGGTGCGCGGGATCCCGAGCGCGGCTTCGGCCCCGGCGTGGAACCCGTGCGTGAGGGCCAGCGCGTCGATCGTGCGGCCGTGGACCCGGAGCGGGTCGAGGGCCGCGCCGTACCGGGAGTGGACCGTGACCAGCACGGGCGGGCGGCCGAGCCACCGCGGTCGTCGTTCGAGCGCGCGCAGCCCCCTCGCCGTGAGGCTCAGCGCGACCACGTCGGGGCGCGCGTACCGGAGCGCCCTCGCGAGGCCCTTCGACGTGGTCTCCACCTGGATGCGGCGCAGCCGTGGATTCGCCCGCCGCAGGTCGGCCTCGAAGTCCGGGTCCTCGGCGCGTTCGGTGACGAACAGGTCCACGTCCACGTCCGAGCGCGCGAGGGCCCGCACCTGCTCGAGGAGCACCCGCTCGGCCCCTCCGAACGACAGGTTCGGGTGGACGAACGCGACGTGCCGCAGGGGGGGCGGGGCCTTCACCGGCGCCCTCGGGAGCGCATCGCGAGCTCGACGACGCGGAGGAAGTCGCCGGTGAAGTCGTTCGCGGCGACCAGGGCCCGGACGCGGGCCCGGCCGGCCTCGCCGAGCCGTCTCCGCGCGACCGCGTCCGTCGCGAGGGCGCGCAGCCGCGCTTCGAACGCCTCCAGCACTGCCGGGCTCGGCGGCGCCTCGTCGTCGGGCTCCTTCCGCACGACCGCGGCGTCCACGTCGTCGCGCAGCAGCTCGCGGATGCCGCCGACGTCGGTCGTCACCACCGGGACACCGGCCGACATCGCCTCGACGAGGGTCAGGGGCAGGAGGCCCTCCACGCGCGAGCAGAGCGGGAGCACGTCGAACGCGGGGTAGACCGCGTGCCGCGAACGTAGGGCGCCGGGGCGGTGGATCCGGCCCGACAGGCGGGGCTCCTCGGCGACCGCGCGCGCGACCCGGCCCGAGAGCTCCACGTCGAAGCCGGAGCCGGGCGGCATGGTTCGCCCCGCGAGCACCAGGTGGACGTCGAGGCCGTCGCGGACCATCCGCGCGACCATCGGCACGAGGTGGTGCACGCCTTTGTTCTCGGCCACGCGGCCGAGGTAGCCGAGGACCACGGCGCCGGCGGCGATCCCGAGCCGGGCGCGGAAGGCCGTCGCCTCGGCGAGCTCCGCGGGGGTCGGCGAGAGCAGGCTCTCCGGGAACAACGGGCGGGCGATCCCCATCCGGTCGGTCGGCACGCGCAGCCGCGCCGCGAGCCGCTCGCGGAAGTCGTGCGTGAGCATCCAGGCGTCCACCGCGCGGCGCTTGCGCCCGTGCTCGTCCCGGAGGTTCCATTCGTACCGCTCGTGCACCGTCTCGACGAGGGGAGGGCGCCGCCGGAGCGGGTTGCGGGCGAGCGAGAGGACCGCACGGTAGGCGCGCTGCACCTCGCAGGTGACGACCACGTCGTAGCGTCGCTCGACCAGCGCGTCCCGCACCTGCTTCTCGCTCGGGAGGCGCCCGACGTCGCGCACCCCGGGTCCCAGCGCCCGCAGCGCGGGCACGAGGTCGTCCGGCCCGGCCTCGTTCGGCGCCCACACGTCCACCTCGGCGCCCGCGCCCGCGAGCGCCCGCACCTGCTCGACGACCACCCGCTCGCTGCCGCCGTACGCGAAGCCGTGGTGGATCACGGCGGCGGCGCGCAGCGCGCGGGGCGCGCTCACGCCGCCATCCCCGTCGCGAACTCGAGCCAGGTCGCCGCCAGCTCGCCCATGAGCATGAAGAAGATGGCCACGTACAGGATCCCCGTGGCCGCCTGGGTGTGGCGGTACTTCAGCGCGTCGCGCGTCATCCAGATCAGCGCCAGCGGGCCCACGAACCCGAACGCGACCCGCCACGCGCTCCAGATCATCTCGCGGCCCATGAGGACGTCCATGGCGCCTGGCCACGCGAGGAGCACCACGCCGAACCCCACCGCGCGTGCGATCACGACGCTGACGCACCACCAGCCCGTGCGCTTGAGGGCCTCGAGGGGGAGCCCCTTGATCATCAGGTAGAAGTGCCCGAGGATCATGGCGTCGTTGACGCCGCCCATGGCGAGCCCGCCGAGGAGCCCGCCGGCCGTGCGCCCCGCGATCTCCCAGGTCGCGTCGCCGGGCGCGAGCCGCGCCGTGCCGAGGATCGGCACCAGCCCGAACGCGCAGGTCGCCACCAGGGTCCAGAACGCCGCCGTGCGCCGGTACGTGCCCACCAGGAAGTGGATCACGAGGCAGAGCACGCACAGGACGATCAGCGTCCAGGGCATGGCGCCGTCGAGGGAGGTGAACGCGGCGGTGCCCCGGGGGAACTCGGGCCGGACGTCCTCGCCGAGCGCCGGCAGGTAGAGGGCCGCGGCCCCCGCGGCGAGGCAGAGGGCCAGCATCGACTGGAAGCGCACGTGGCGCTCCGCGGGCCGCATCCGCATGACGACGAGCATGGCGAAGAGCGTTCCGACGGCCATGCGGACGAGGAACACGTAGAAGACGAGGGACAGGCGCACGGTCCCGGCGTTCTACCCGGCCTGGGCCGCAACCCCTCACGGGGAGCCGGGGGGCGCGGGGGGGAGAGGGGGCGGCGACGGAGGAGCCGGGTCCGTCGTCCGGGCCCTTCCGTTCCCTCCGGGACGCACGTGCGCGCGGAGCGCTACCGCGCCTTCCCACGCCGAAGCGCCCTCCCGATGCCATCGGCGGCTCCGTCCTGCCGAACCGACGCGTTGGGGAGACGGGTTCGTCGCGAATGAAGGCGTGCTGCCGTCCCCGCCCAGGGTGGCATGCCGCTTGCGTCTTCCCCCCTCGTCTCTCCTTCGTGCCACGGCCAGGCCCTGCGACGGAATCCCCGACACCGGATCGTGGGTGTCCTGGCCGTGGCCCTTCCCCCGACGACCCCGCCTCGCCTGCGTCGCCGCTCAGCGCATCCTCAGGGATTGTGAAGAAA
>CAZJJQ010000213.1:0-6717 GCA_964546345.1 uncultured Planctomycetales bacterium | reverse complement strand
CCCGGGACCGCCGCCGCGGCCGTCGCGATCGCGAGCGCGGCCATCGCCTGCGCCATCACCCCGGCCCGCCCCACCCGCAGCAGCACCACGGCGCCCCCGAGGAGCGCCGACGGCGTGGAGGCTGCGACGACGCGTCTCGCGTGGGGCGTCGTCGCCCCGCGGAGGACGGTCCACAGGCCCGCCAGAACCCCCGCGGCCAAGGCGACGCGTTGCGCCCGCGCGGCGCCGTCGAGCCACTGCGGGGCGACGTCGGCGAGGATCAGCCAGGCAGCCCCCGCGCCGACGACGAGGCGGATCCCCAGGCGCACACGTTCCGACGGCCCGCGGACGAAGCCCTCCGCGAGGCCGAGGAGGGCCCCTGCGGGCGCGAACCAGAACACCCACTCCCACGCGCTGCTCGACGCGCCGAGGGGGAACGCAGGCCTCACCCGCGACGCGTGGAGGGCCCACATCAGCCCCGCGGCGATGGAGAGCGCCAGCGCGCCGTCCACCACCGCGGGGGGCAGCCGCGGTCGCCCGACCGCCCCGACCACGCGGACGGCGACGACCGGGGCGGCGGCGAGGAGCATCGAGGGGAGCTGCTCGATCACCGGAGGCACGCGCCTACGGCGGAGGGCCCCGGGCCCCGCGAGGCTGCGACTACTTGTGCGAGCACTCGAGCGAGACCGTCATCCGGACGTCGTCTCCGAGGTTGGGAATCCCGTAGGTCATCCCGAACTCGCTCCGCTTGATCTGGAAGGTGCTCTCGAAGCCGATGAGCGACTCGCCCCCGCGACCCTTCGCCGTGCCGGTCATCTCCACGCGGATCTCGATCGACTTGGTGACGCCGTGGAGGGTCAGGTTACCGGTGACGTCGAGCAGGTTCTCGCCGGCCTTCTTGACCGCCGTGCTCGTGAAGGTGATCGTGGGGAACTTGGCGACGTCGAAGAGGTCGGGGGCCTTCAGGTGCGCGTCGCGCTTCGCGTCCGCCGTGTCCACCGTCGCCGCGTCCACCTTGATCTCGATGCTCGACGCCTCGGGCGCGGTCGCGTCGTAGGCGACCTTGCCGCTGATGCCGTTGAAGCGGCCATAGGCCCAGCTGGTGTTCATGTGCTTCACCCGGAAGAGGACCGTGGAGTGCACGGCGTCGATGTCGAAGGTCTCGACCGCCGCCTGGGCGGGCACGACCGCGAGGGACGCGAACAGGGCGGCGACGGCGAGCGAGACGAGACCGAGCTTCATGGGACGGGCTCCGGGGAGGGGAGGGAGACGGGAGTGACAGGCTGGGACCGGGAGGATCTACCACGAAGGGAAGGCGCCGGCCCGCCCTCCCCGGCGCCGAGACCCCTCCGAGGCCGCCCGATCGCCACGCCCCCCTCAGGCCGTGCGCGGGTCCGTGCCGGCGGGCGGCGCCTCGCCCCCGGGCGCTCCCCGCTTCGTCAGCTCCAGGATCCCGCAGCCGTACGTGCAGCCGTAGTTGCGGTCGACGTCCACCTGGCGGATCGGGACGTCCTCGTGCAGGTCGCCCCGGTCGTCCACGAACGAGAGGTGATCGAGCCGGTAGTCGGCCCGCACGCACTCGAGCAGGTACGCGACCGAGAAGACCCGGTGCGCGTTGAACTCGATGCGCTGGGGGCCGATCGGGACGGAGAGGTAGAGCTTCCCTCCCTGCCTCAACATGCGGTGGAAGTTGCGGAGCGCGACCAGGTACCCGTCGTAGGCGATCCGATCCCCGTACCTCCCCAGCCCGAAGTGCTCGAGGGCGTGCAGGCACGAGAGGGAGTCGCAGCAGCCGACCAGGTCCTCTCGCAGGGGCTCCATCAGGTCGGCCTGGACGAACTCGAGGTCCACGGTCCGGCTCGTGAGCGGACGGAGGTCGATCACGAGGATCTTCCGGAACGCCGCGACGTGGGCCACGAACCCGTCGACCCTCGAGCCGACGTCCACGTGCACCCGCGGCGCGTTCCGATGGATCCTCCTCGCCACGAGCAGGTCCTGGTGGAAGTAGTGCCCCCCCACCGCGCCGCTCTGCTGCGTCCGCTCCCCGAGGCAGGGGCGCGGCTCGCCGAAGGGGAACTCCCGGGGCGCGGACGCCCTCTGGCGCTCCAGGGTCCGGCGGTCGCGGACGTAACGCCGCAGCTCGCGCAGGTGCGCGGGCAGGCCCAAGAGCGCACGGAGGCCCCTCAGGGGATCGAACCCGAACGCGACCATCCGGTCGTAGGATCCGCGGAGCCGTCGCCTCATGGATCGTCCGTCCTCACGCCGTCGGGCCCTCCGCGGCCGGCTCGGCGCTCCGGGGCGTGATCCTCACGCGATCGTCCTCGACGCGGACGTCCACCCGGGGGCTCAGGGCGTGAACGTGGGCGAACAGCGCCTCGAGGGTCGGATACGCCGGGTCGGTGCCGAAGCACCACGCGTCGTCGATGAGGATCACGTGCCCCGCGTGGGGGGCCGTCAGGATGTGGCGGAGCTCCTCCAGCACGGGCGTGTCGGTCGCCCCCTTCGCGGTGATGCCCGCCGAGTAGTGCCCGTCGAGCCAGAACAGGGCCGGCTGCCGAAGCCTCGGCACCAGGCTCGCGAGCTCCACCCCGCTGTCCCCGTGGAGGATCTCGACGTGATCGAACGCGCGGAACCGCTCCTGCGCCCTGCGGCAGAGCTCGTCCCCCAGCTCGATGGAGTAGATGCGGTCGAAGTCCCCGCGCATCGCCTCCACCATGTCGCCGAGATAGGTGCCCGTCTCGACGAGCACCCTCAACCCGTACCGCCGCGCGTACTCCCGTAACGTGCGCTGCTTGACGACGTGGGGCGGCGGGACGGGCCGGCCCCGCCTCACCCAGTCCGCGACCTCCCGGTCCTCCCGCCTCCTTGCGATCCACGCACGGAGGGCCGACGTCGGACGGATCTTCATGGGACGGGAACCGGGCCTCGGAGGCATCCTACCCGCGGCGCGACCTTGGCTTCGCGGAGGCGCGGCCCCCGCGCGGCATCCCTCACCTCTCCCGGATCCGCGGCCAAGCCCCGCGGATGGAGCCCGGATGGAACTGGACTCCCCCGACGCCCAGCGCAAGCCTCAGGGCGCCGGCCCCTCCGCGGAAGAGGGTGAGGTCCGAGTCGAGGACGCACGTCCCCGCGTGCTCGGCCGGCAGGAGCCCCACCAGGTCTCGGGCTTCGGCAAGCATGGCGTGCCAGCGCTGCGAAAGGTCGGCGGCGGTCGGCGACTCGCCTTCGAACGCAAGGGAGCGGAGCTCCACGTCCGTATAGCGGGAGGACCGGCCCGCGTGGGCGAGGATCGCCGCGGGGCTGAAGCCGGGATCCTTGCCACACGCTGCCCAGGCCAGGTAGCCCAAGGGCTGGATCCGATCGTGGCAGGTGATGACGTCCACCCAGTCCCGGGGCTCGAGCCTTCCGACGAGCGCCAGGACCTTGTTCGTCGCCAGATCGAAGGGATGCATCGCCAGCCCGAAGTCGGGGTGCTCGATCAACGGGAAGAACCGGAAGGCGCTGTCCGAGGTCCACTGGAGGGTGACGCTCTCCGTCCCGCGCGTGACGACGGCCTCGACGAAGGTCGGTCGTTCACGGGTCGTCACCACCGAGCAGCCGGCCTCGGTCAGCAGCACGCGGTCGCCGTCGAAGCTCGAGAGGACGGCCTCCTCCGTGTCGTGGAAGAGGTCGATGTCCCGCGACACCCGCGCGGCGGCGGCGAGGGCGTTGAGCGCCGCTCCGCCAGCCACGTACGCCTCGCCGCCCGCGATCCGGTGGCGCGCGATCAGGCGGCAGACGGCGAGCTGGAATCCCGTGAGAGCCACCGTCGAACCTCCTCCGCTTCCTGGAAGGCCTTCAAGCTCCCGTTCGTCGAGATCGCGTCCAGGATCCTCAGCGCCTCCGCCACGGTCTCGGGTTGGTAGTCCGGCCGAAGGTACCAGAGACACGTGGCGCGATGGCGATCCACGAGCTCGTGGACGCGACGGAGGAGGGATGCGGCATCGGTCGGCATCGCCCACGAGGATATCCCCTCGCCCCCCCCGCGGCCCCCCCATTCCCGACGAGGTTCGCCCGCCGCCTCGAGCCCCGCCCGCCCCGCCGCTCACGCGTGGTTGCGCAGCAGGAGCTCCCGGGGATGCGGCTCGAGGTAGATCTGCCCGGCGGCGTACTCGGAGCCCACCCGGCGCAGGTGATGGCGCAGCAGGGTGATCGGCACCACGAGCGGCAGCAGCCCGCGGCGGTACTCGTCGATCGTGCGGACCATCTCCTCCCGGTCGGCGGGGTCGAGCCCGTCGCTGACGAACCCGAGCAGGTGCTGGAGGACGTTGGCGTGCTTGCGCGGGGTCGCGCGCACGCGGAGCGTCTCCATGAAGAGCGCGCCGTACTCGGCGGCGAGCTCGTGCCGAGGGCGGCCCTTGGCGCCGGCCACGAGGCGGCCGAGACGGCGGTAGCGCTCCGTGTCGTGCGAGAGGAGCAGGAACTTGTGCGCGGTGTGGAACGCGACGAGGCGGCCGACGGTGAGCCCCTCTGCGACGGCCGTGCGCCAGCGGCGGTAGGCGAACACGCCCTCGATCCACCGATCGCGCAGCCCGGGGTCGCAGAGCCGGCCCTCCTCCTCGACGGGGAGCAGCGGGAAGCGCTCGAGGAGCGCGCGCGCGAACAGGCCGACGCCACCCTTCGCCGGCATCCCGCCCGCGGCGTACACCTTGACCCGCTCCATTCCGCACGACGGGCTGTCGCTCTTGAGCACGTAGCCGCAGAGGTCGAGCCCCGCGAGCGCGTCGAGGCGCCCCCGCGACCACGCCTCCATGCGGGGGGTCAGGTCCTCGCCGGTCTTGCGGACGACGAGTCGCGGATCCGCCTCCGTGCCCACGAGCCTCATGGCCTCGCGCGGGGTGGAGAGCCCCATCTCGACCTCGGGGCACACGGGCACGAACTCGAACCACCGCGACAGCGTGTCGGTGAGGTACCGGTCGCGCTTGTGCCCGCCGTCGAACCGCACGTTGCGGCCGAGGAGGCAGGTGCTGATGCCGACGCGGATGCGGTCGGCCGACGACTCCGCGGGCGCGTGCGGCGCGGCGGTCACGCGCGCCGGGCGGCGGCCCACGCCTTCGCGGCCGGCGTGCCGTAGCGGTCGAGGTACTCGATGCAGCGCGTGCGGTCGAGCGCCGGCAGGCGTCCGGTGGCCTCGAGATGGGTCAGCGCCTCCGTCATGGTGACCGTGGGCGTCACGGCGATGCCCGTGTCCGCGGTGAACTTCCCACAGGCGTCGGTGCCGTCCGGCCCCACCTCCTGGCGATCCACCGCGATCACGAGGGCCGGGAACCGCGCGCCCTCCACGAGCGTGCGGAGGAGCGCGACGGCCTCGTACTTCGTGGCGCCGGTGGTGAGCACGTCGTCCACGAGCGCGATCCGCTCGCCCGCGACCGGCCGGTGGCCCACGAGCAGCGCGGCGGCGTCGGCCTTCGCGGAGGCCTCCTCGCCGTGGGTCTTGCGCTCCTTGCGGTCGAACAGGTACGGCTTGCGCACGCCCGCGCGCGCGAGGGCGACCGCCGTGGCGACGGCCAGGGGGATCCCCTTGTAGGCGGGACCGAACACGCTGTCGAAGCCCGTGGGGCCCACGGCGTCGAGCAGGCGCCCGGCGTACGCCTCGCCGAGGCGCAGCAGCCCCTCGCCGTCCTCCACGAGGCCCGTGTTCACGAAGGTGGGCGAGACGCGCCCGCTCTTCAGCGTGAACTGCCCGAGGCGGAACGCGCCGCACTCGAGGAGGAAATCGACGAAACGCTTCTGGTAGTCCTGCACGGCGCGCCTCCGGGTCGGACCGCATGGACGCCGATCCCCGCCCCGACGACAAGGAATCGCCGGGGCGCGGGACCGGACCTGGGCGCGGGACCGGGTCAGCGACGCGGGAGCGGCGGCGCCGCGCCCTCGAAGAGGACCTCGGGCACCTCCGCCGCGATGAATGCGTCGAGCACGGACACGACGTCGCCGTGCGGCACCAGCCCGCCGCGGGGCGGCTTGGCCTCGATGGCCCCGGGGCGGTCCGTCGCCGCCCGGAGCGCGCGGAGCCGCGCGGCGAGCGCTGCGACGATCTCCTCGCGCGAGGGGGACCCGGGCACCGGGTGGTCCGCGAAGGTCCACACGTCGCCCGCGACCTTGACCTGCGTGCGGGCGCGGAGCGGGTCCTCGGGATCGAGGCGCGTGAGGCTCGCCTTGAGGGTGGGCAGGTCGAGAGGAGGCCCCTCCTGGGTTCCGATCCCCGTGGGCAGCTGGGACTCGATCCTCCAGTCGATGGACTTGAATCTCAGGCTGAACAGGAAGAACAGGATCAGCTGGAACACGATGTCGATCATCGGGGTCATGTTGAGCTGACCGTCGTCACCGAACGAACGAGGCACGAGCTGCATGGTCGCCTCCCGCCGAGGAGCGCGCCTCGGCATGCGGGGGGATCGCCGGGTCCGGAGGCGTCCTCGGTCGCGCGTGGGCGCGGGAGCGCTCGTCCGGCGTGGCGTTCGGGTCGGGGCCAGGGGCCGAGGGGAGTGTACCTGCCCGCGTGTTCGCCGCAAGGGGGTCGGCGCCCCCCTCGACGGGCCCCGATCGCGGTGGCAGGCTGCGAGGGTGCCGACGAAGGAAGCGCCCGTCCTGAGCGGTCATGAAGAAGTCGTCGAGGGCGGCACGGGCCACCCCGATGCGGGGGAGATGCGCTCCCGACCGATCGGGCTCGATTTCGGAGGCTCGCGCAAGGCCGAGTGACGC
>CAZJJQ010000212.1:0-6719 GCA_964546345.1 uncultured Planctomycetales bacterium | reverse complement strand
CGGCGAAGGGGGCGGCTTCCCCCGACGCCACCGGGGACGCCGCACGGGACGAGGCCGCCGACGGGGAGCCGGCCGCAGGCGCCGACACCGCGGCGGGGCCCCGGGTCCACCTCGAAGGCGTCGTGCGCGACGAAGCGGGCGCGCCGGTCGCGGGCGCGCGGGTGCGGGTGATGGAGGGGGAGGGGCGCGGGCTCGCGGTGATGCCGCCCGTCGAGACGGGGGCCGACGGGCGCTTCCGCATCGCCGGCATCCGCGAGCGCCAGCCCTACATGGTGGAGGCGCAGAGCCCGCGACACCCCATGGCCCGGGTGGGGCCCGTGCAGGCCGAGCCGGGGAAGGACCTGCTCGTCGAGGTGCGCCTCGAGGCGGGGCGATTCCTCGACGTCGTGGTGAGGGACGCGGAGACCGCCGCCCCGATCGCGGGGGCGAGCGTCGGCGCCGTGGGCGAGCGCATCCCCCTGCCGGGCGAGGCTGCGCACGAGGATCCCGTGTCGGACCCGGCGGGGCGCGTGCGGATCGGTCCGCTGACGCCGCTCGAGGTGGACGTCTCCGTGCGTGCGGAAGGCTACCTGCGGGCGCGGCGCACCGTGCCCGCGGGGGCCGACCCCACGCTCGAGGTGAACCTCGTGCGGGCGCTCACCCTGTCGGGCCGTGTGCTGCGGCCCGACGGCTCGCCCGCGGTCGGCGCGGAGGTGAAGCTGCGCATGGGGCCGGACGCGTTCCGGCTGCTCCACAGCGTGGGGTGGCTCTCCGCATCGACGGACGAACGCGGCGCGTTCACCTTCGCGGGGCTGCCGACGGGGCGGGTGCCCCTGGAGGCGCACCTCCGCCCCGCGGCGCCGGAGGAGGGGCAGGTGCTTGCGGAGGAGACGGGGGCCGCGGACCCGGAGGCCGGCACCTCGGACTGCGTGATCCACCTGAACGCCCCGGGCGCGTCGAGGGCGGGGGTCCTCACCATCCGCGTGCTCGACGCGGCCGGGGTCCCGGTGCCCCGCGCGACGATCCAGATCGCGAGTCGCGGATGGAGCATGGGGACGGGGCTTTCGGACGGGGTCTTCCGCTTCGAGCGACCTCCGGACCGGGGCGAGGCGACGTGGACTGTCTCGGTCTCGTCGGCCCGCGATGCGGCGGGGGCGGCGCTGCCGCTCGCCTCCACGAGCGTGGAGGTCCCCAGCGGCGCGTCGGAGCTCACGATCCGGCTCGAACGTTCCGATCCCGTCCGCGGGGTCGTGCGGGGCCCCGACGGCGCGCCGGTGCAGGGCGCACGGGTCGTCCTGTCCCGCCGATCGGAGGAGGGTGTCGCCCAGGTCGTGGCCTCCGAGACGACCGCACAGGACGGCACCTTCGCGCTGTTCGGCGTCGGGCCGGGGCGTGCCTCGCTCTCGGTGGAGGTGGTGGGCGAGTTCCTGGCCTCCGCGCCCGTGGAGGTCGAGGCGGGCGCGGCGGACCTGGAGGTGCGGCTCCGGCGCGGCGCCTCGGTCGTCGTCACCGTGCTCGATCCGGAGGGCGCACCCCTCTCCGGGGCGGAGGTGGGCCGCACCGCCGCGGACGAGGGCGAGTCGGCGTGGGGCGGGAGGTTCGGCGGCGAGCCGGACCGGATCCCCTCGGCCCGCCTCACGGACGCATCGGGCCGGGCGACCCTCGTGGGCCTGGATCCCGCGGGGCGCTACTTCCTGGCGGTGCGGTCGCGGCGGGAGGGCATCCTCGACTTCGGTCAGGAGCGCTGGATCCCCGCGGACACGACGATCCGGCTGCGGCGCTCCCATCGCATCACGGGCGTCGTCCGGGATCCGAGCGGTCGCCCCGTCGCGTCGGCGCGCGTGGAGGCGATCGACGGCGACGGCGCGTCGAACGGGTATGCGGTGGACGGAGCCGGTCGGTTCCAGCTTCGCGGGCTGCCCCCGGGTCCGGTCCGGCTGCGCGCGGTGCCCTTCGTGGCGGGCTCGGAAGAGCCGCCCGAGCCGCCGGGACCCCCGCTTCCGTCCTCCGATGGCGCGCCTGCGGCCGTGCCCGGGGCCGAGCCCTGGGTCCTCGTCCAGGCCGGCGCGATCGACGTCGTGTTGACGCTCGATCTCGGGGCCACCCTGCTCGTCCGCGTGGAAGGGTGGAGCCCCGAAGCGGCGGGGGCGACCCCGTACCAGCGCGACGGGTTCGCCTACCTCGAGCCGGAGGGCGCGCCCGCGGCCGGGCGCGTGGCCGTCGCGGCCGTCGCCGACGACGGGACGATCCGGTTCCATCGGCTCGATCCGGCGCGCACGTACACGTTGTGGGTCGCCCCCGCCGGGGATCGTTCCCTGCGCCGGTCCGGCGTGCGCGCCGGCCAGGACCTGCGCGTGCGCCTCGAGCCCGGGAAGACGCTTTCGCTTCGCGTGGTGGGGCCCTCGCCGCGATCGGAGGCGCAGCTCTCGCTCGTGGGCTGCCCCTTGCCCGTGTCCGGCTGGCGCACGGTGAAGGACGACGGCACCGCCGACCTGGTCGGCTTCCCTCCCGGCCGCTACACCGTGGTCGCCGCGTACACCGTGGAGGGCCAGGCGCTCGCGGGCACGGTCGTCGTCGAGGCCGGCGGCCCGCGGGTGGACCTCGTCGTGGCGCCCGCCGCTCCCGAGGGGCGATAGCGCCCCCGGAGGAGGGGGCCCCGCGCCGGGCCCGTGCACGAAGGAGGGACGCGGCTCAGCGCCGCAGCGCCTCGACGACGCCGCGCAGGGCGGCGTCCTCGGGATGGGCCCGCAGGTCCGCTTCCAACGTCGGCAGCGCGTCGTGCGCGGCCGGCCCCATCTCTCGGAACGCGCCGAGCACGTGCGCCCGCACCCCGGGATCGTCGCGCAGGGCGAGGAGATCCTGCGTGGCGGCTCCGCCGAAGGCGGCCAGGGACGACACGGCCATCGCCCGCCAGAGCTTCGAGCGGTCGGCCGCCAGGGCGGCGACGGCCCTCCGGGCGGCATCGGAGGCGGGTGCGGTGGTCGAGAGGGCGCGACACGCCTCGCCCGCGACGGTGGGATGCGGATAGGCCACGAGCTCGCGGACGGCGGGCTCGAAGGCCGCGCCGCGGGCGCCCAGGCGTCGCACGGCGATCAGGGCTCTCCACCGCGCCGGCCACGGGCCTGCAGCGAGGAGCGCGGGCAACGCGGCCTCCACGGCGCCGGGCTCCTCGGAGAGCGTCGCCAAGGCGAGCGCCGCGCCGGCGCGTTCGGTCTCGGGGCCCGCGGGGTCGAGGGCGGCGAGCAGGCGGGCACGGAGCGGACGTGGATCGGGGCCGGCGGTGCGCAACAGCGCGCCGGCCACGATCTCGGGGTCGAGGCCCCCTGCGTCGTCCACGAGCAGGGCGATCAGGGGCACCATGGCGTCCGGGCACGGCTGGCCCGCTCCGGTCAACGCGAGCACGGCCGCGCTGCGACGCGCCGGCACGGGCGAGGTGAGGAGCTCCACGAGCACGTGCATGAACAGGGCCCGTTCCCCTTCCGGCCGCAGGGGGACGGGGCGCATGCCCGAGCGCGGGGCGAGCAGCAGCGCTGCCGCCTCGGCGCGCGTGTCGGCCACGGGGTCGGAGAGGAGCGCGAGCAGCGCGGCGTCCTCCGCGACCGAGAATGGCGCGGGATCCACGGCGAGCGCGCGCAGGGCGGCGCGGCGGCGCGGCCCGTCGCCGCCGCTCAACCAGGCGACCAGCGTGGCGCGCGTCCCGGGCAGGCGGCTCAGCGCCTGGGCCGCGAGGCGGCTCCGCAGGGCGTCGCCCCCCGTCAGCAGCGGCTCGAGGCGGGACACGAGGTCCGTTCCGTCGCCCGCGACGAGCACGAGCGGCTCGACCGCCGCGGCGCGCGGATCGTGGTCCGAGGTCGCGTTCGAGAGCCAGCCCACCAGTCGCTCCAGCGCGAGGGCACGGACGGAGGATCGGGCGATGCGCCCTCCGTGCTGACGCAGGACCTCGAGGAGGCTCCGCGTCGGGGACGTCAGGTCCGCGGGAAGCGCGCGCACGAAGGCCTCCGGGGACCGGTCGGCCGCGCCGTGGAGGATCTCGAGGAGGCGGCCGTCCCTGCGGTCGTCGGTTAGGAGACCGACGAGCGTCGGGAGGTACAGCTCGGGCGACGCTCTCGAGTCGAGCAGGAGCTGGGCGGCCGAGGCCGCCACGTCCGGGACGCCGGAGCCGACGAGCCGCACGAGGGGCTCCAGCGCGGTCGGAGGCAGCGGCCGCAGGCCGGACAGCACCTCGAGGGCCGCACGCTGTGCGGCGACGTCCTGCTGCGTGAGGCACCCCACGAGCACGTCCGCCGCCGCGGGCTCCACCAGGGCGATCGTGGCGAGCGCCCGGGCCGCCGGCTGTCCGAGCCCCGCCGCGTCGCTGCGGACGAGGGCGCCGAGCGCGTCGTGCGCCTCCGGTCCGACCTTGCCCACGGCGGCGAGCAGCTCGATGGCCGCCAGCTCCGGCATGCGCTGGCGTCCGCGGCGGAGGGTCCCCGCGGACGTCGGACGCTCCTCGCGCGCGCGGAGCCATGCGACGACGTCGGCGACGACCGGCGCGGCCTCGCCGCCCAGCCGGGTGAGGACGCGCAAGGCGGCGGCGACGGTGGCCTCCTCCGGGTCGCGCAGGAGAGCCCGCACGGGGGGAAGGAGCACCGTGGCGTCGCCCCCCGTCTGCTCGAGGGTGGCGAGCGCGCGCCCGCGCAGCGGGGCGCTCGAGGAGGCGAGACGGGCGACGACCCAGGGCGCCAGCGGTGCCCCGTCACGCCCCAGCCGGGCGGCCAGCTCGAGCAGCGCCTGCTCCCGCAGGGGGTCCGGGGCGGAGGCCAACGCCTGCGCGATCGCATCGCGCGCGGGAAGGAGATCTCCAGGCAGCTCCCGGAGCAGCCCCAGGGCGCTGGCGCGCAGCGCCGGGTCCGCGTGATTGAGGACGGTCGCGAGGGCCGGGATGGCGCTCCCTCCGATCACCTTCAGCGCTTCGTAGGCGACGCGCTGCGTCCCCGCTCCCCGCAGCTCCCCGACCCACCAGGCGGCATCCCGGCCGGCGTAGGTCCCGGGCGGGTCCGCGGGGGCAGGATCGGCGCCGCGGACCGTAGGCACCCCCAGGCACCACGCCGCGAAGACCACGCACAGGCCTGCGTACTTCTTCATCGCGAGGTCTCCACCGGAACGACCCACCCCATGGGACCACGCCGGTCCCATCCCGTCCGTACGAATCGGGCACAAGCTGGGGAGGGGCCCACCCGGGTGCGGGCGCGTCCCGCGGGGGCCGGGGGCGCGGGGAAACCCCCGCCGCGCCCGCCGGTGGCGGCGGGGATCGAAGCCCTGCGGCCACCGAGTCACGGAGGGGGTGGCGGCCCCCGCCCCGTGCCTACCGCGCCGTGGACGGCTCCGGCTGAGGGTCCTCGACGGGGAGGCCGGCGGCGGCGCGGCGCAGGGCCATGAAGACGTCCTCGGACTCGTGGGACGTGTCGAGGACGCCGCGGAGGAACGCGAACATGCGCGGATCGCGGCGCGCGAGCTCGTCGCGCGTGTGGCGCGCGGTCTCGGGCAGGCACCCGCGCTTCGCGGGGGAGACGAACGCCTCGTACACCTGCGCGAAGTACTCGTCCTCGTTGCTCGCCGCGTAGTAGTCGAGGCACGCGCCCCCGGCGACCGCCTCCTTGTACATCGCGGTCACCTCCTCCTGCTGCGCCGTGGACAGCCCGAAGCGGTGGACCTGGTGGCCGAACTCGTGCGCGAACGTGTTGAAGGCGAACTCCGCCGCCTCGCGCAGCTTCTCGGCGCCGGTCGCCCCGTGGGGGCCGGCGACGGCCCGCAGGTGCGCGTACCAGCGCCCGTCGAAGGTCTTCTTGCCGAGCAGATCGTGCCGGTGTTCCGCGTCCGTGACGTCCTCGTGAAGCCGCAGGAGATCGTGGGACGCACGGGCCGCCACCATGGCCTCGAAGAGCGGGCGCGCCGGCGCCGTCGCGACGCGCACGACGTGCCGCTCGAGCGCGGGCAGGCCGTCCACGCCGTGGACCACCGCGGCGAGGCCGGGCAGCTCCGGCGCCGGCAGCCGCGCGTACAGGGCCGTCGGGTCGCCGCCGAACGCCGCCTCGTGGCTGCGCCGGATCGACACGCGACACAGGCCGACGCCCAGCCGGTACTTGTAGGCCCCCGGATCGGCGCGCACGAGCGCGCGGAACGCCGTCTCGGCCCCGACGAGGTCGCCGTCCTCCCAGGCTGCGAGGGCCGCGCGGAACGGCCCCGCCTCCGTGCCGTCGCGCCACGGCTTCTCCGGGTGGAGATCGGTGGCGAACCCGTTGCCGAGCCGGAGGTTCGCCTCCTCCGTGCGCGGATCGAGTTCGGTCGCGCGCCGGTACGCGTCGCTTGCCTCCGCCATCCGGCCCGAGCGGAAGCACACGGCGGCCAGCGCCTCGGCGCATCGGGGGTCGTCCGGTGCCAGCGCGACCGCGCGTCGGGCGGCGTCGAGGGCGGGCGAGAGACGGCGGAGCTCGAGCAGGGCCAGCGCCTTCACGCGCCAGGTGCGACCCGTCTCCCGTGCGCCCGCGGCCGCGTCCGTGCGCGCTCCCTCGAGCGCCATCTCCGCCTGGGCGAGCGCCGCTGCAGGGCGTGCGCGCAGCAGGTAGACCTCGCCGAGCCCCGCCCGCGCCTCCGCGTCGAACGGGCGGCGCTCGAGCGCGAGGCGAAAGGCTTCCTCCGCCCGATCGAGGGCGCACCGCACGCGCGCGGCGTCGCCCCACGCGGCGAGCCAGGCGGTCTCG
>CAZJJQ010000211.1:5306-6743 GCA_964546345.1 uncultured Planctomycetales bacterium | reverse complement strand
GCCTCCGAAATCGAGCCCGATCGGTCGGGAGCGCGTCTCCCCCGCATCGGGGGGGAGCGGGACGCGTTCGACGATTTCTTCACACGCTCTGAGGCGGGCTCCGGGGCCGGGGGGGAGTCGGGGGGCGCCGGGGGCGCGGGGGGGCGCGACCGCGACGGCGGGGAGGCCCCCTCCGGGCCCCGTCCCCCCCCGGCGAGCCTCGGTCCTGCGGTTGCGCGGTCGCAAGTGGCTGTCCCACAAGGGGTTGTCCTCACGGCGCTCGGCTTGACCCCTTTCTCGCCCCCGATAGACTCCTCCGACTCGGCATCCCCCGACCGGGAAGATCCCGAGGTGACCCCCCCGACGGGGTCGCGTCTTCGTCCGCGGGCTGCGGCCCTTTTTGGAGTCCGTTCTTGTCGATCATCACGGTGACGGAGCTTCTCGAGAGCGGCGTTCACTTCGGGCACCGGGCCAGCCGGTGGAACCCGAAGATGAAGCCGTTCATCCACGGCAAGCGCAACACGATCCACATCATCGACCTCAAGGAGACGGTGAAGGGGCTCGTGCGCGCGTCGCACTTCCTCAAGGAGGTCGCCGCCGAGGGCGGGAAGATCCTGTTCGTCGGCACCAAGCGCTCGGCGCGCGAGGCCGTGCGGGCCGCGGCGCAGCGGACGGGGATGCCGTACGTGACCGAGCGCTGGCTCGGCGGCACGCTCACCAACTTCCGCACCATCCGCAGCCGTCTCGACCGCCTGAAGGAGCTCGAGGACCTCGACGCGAACGGCACCGTCGCGGCGATGTCGAAGAAGCTCCAGGCGCGCCACCAGCTCGAGAAGAGCAAGATCCTGAAGAACCTCGAGGGCATCCGCGGCCTCGACGCCCTCCCGACCTGCCTCGTCGTCGTGGACCCCGGCAACGAGCACATCGCCGTGTCGGAGGCCAACAAGACCGCGACGCCCGTCGTGGCCCTGCTCGACACCGACTGCGACCCGGACCTCGTGGACATCGCGATCCCGGGCAACGACGACGCCATGCGCTCCGTCACCCTCATCCTGTCGCGCATCGGCGACGCGATCGAGGCGGGCGGCAAGGCGTGGCAGATGAAGGCCGCCGAGCTCGAGAAGGTCGAGGCCGACAAGCGCCGCGCCGAGGAGGCGAAGCGGGCGGAGATGGACCGCCGCCGGCAGGTCGAGGCCGACTGGCAGAAGAAGCTCCGCGCCGAGGCCGAGAGCCGTCGGGCGCGCGCCAGCACCGAGGCCGCCCTGCAGGCCCTCGAGCACGAGGCCGGCTCCCGCGAAGAGGGCGTCACCCGTCCCATCGAGGACGAGCCCGAGGCGAAGAAGGCCTCGTCCTCGACCCCGGACGTGGACGCTCCCCCGGCCGCCGACGGCGGCGCGCTGACCGCCGAGGCTCCGAAGCCCGAGGCGAAGAAGAAGGGCGGCAAGGCCCCCCAGAAGG
>CAZJJQ010000211.1:0-5296 GCA_964546345.1 uncultured Planctomycetales bacterium | reverse complement strand
CGACGCGCCGCCCGCGGCTCCGAAGGCGGACGCCTAGACGCCATGAGCGCCACCGAAGTCTCCGCCAAGCTGGTGATGCAGCTCCGTGCCTCCACGGGGCTGCCGATGATGAAGTGCAAGGAGGCCCTCGAGGCCACGAACGGCAGCTTCGAGGACGCCGTGGCTTGGCTCCGCAAGAAGGGCCTCGAGACCGCGGCCAAGAAGGCCGACCGCGTGATGAAGGAAGGCCGCGTCGCGATCGAGGCCTCGGCCGACGGCAAGAAGGTCGCGATGGTCGAGGTGGACTGCGAGACCGAGCCGGTGGCGGGCGGCCCCGACTTCAAGGCTCTCGTGGACGGCACCCTCAAGGCGGCCTCCGGGCTCAAGGGCGCGGACGGCGAGCTTCCCGTCGATACCCTGCTCGGCCTGCCGCACGGCAAGGAGACCGTGGACCTCGCCGTGAAGGGGCTCGTCGCCCGCATCGGCGAGAACATGGCCGCCCGCCGGGCCGTCGTGTACGCCGCCACCGGGCGCGTCGGCACCTACCTCCACCACAACTCGAAGGTCGGCGTCGTGGTCGAGGTGACCGGGCCCGCCGCGGCCCTCGCGTCGTCCGACGTGAAGACGTTCCTCGACGAGGTGTGCAAGCACGTCGCGTTCGCCAAGCCCGTCGCCGTGTCCCGCGACCAGATCGCGAAGGACCTGATCGACAAGGAGCTCGAGATCTACCGCGAGCAGGCGAAGCAGGACCCCAAGCTGTCCACCAAGCCGGCCCCGGTCGTCGAGAAGATCCTCGTCGGCAAGCTCGACAAGTTCTTCGCCGAGAAGTGCCTCCTCGAGCAGCCCTGGATCATGGACGACAAGACGACCGTCAAGGCGGTCCTCGAGGGCGTCTCGAAGAAGGCCGGCGGTGCGCTCGCCGTCCGCCGGTTCGCGCTCTACATCGTCGGCGGAGCCTAGCCCGGCTCCGTCGGTTCCCCCGTGACGAGCCCAGCGATGCCCAAGTCCCCCCGCCCGTGGCGGCGCGTCCTCCTCAAGGTCTCGGGGGAGGCGTTGTCCGGGGAAGGGCGGCTGGGAATCGAAGGCGGCCCGCTCCACGCCCTGGCGGAGGAGATCGTGGCCGCCGCCGACCTCGGCGTCGAGATCGCGATCGTCAACGGCGGGGGCAACATCGTCCGCGGGGCCCAGCTCGCCATCAAGGGCGTCGGCCGGGCCACCGCCGACTACATGGGCATGCTCGCCACGGTGATCAACGCCCTGGCGCTCCAGGACGTCCTCGAGAGCCTGGGGCGTCCCACCCGCGTCCTCTCGGCCATCGAGATGCGCGGCGTGGCCGAGCCCTACATCCGCCGCCGGGCCATGCGCCACCTCGAGAAGGGGCGCGTGGTGATCCTGGCGGGCGGCTCGGGCCACCCGTACTTCAGCACCGACACCACGGCCTCCCTGCGCGGCAGCACCAAGGTGGACGGGGTCTACGACAAGGACCCGAAGCGCCACGGGGACGCGACGCGCTACGAGACCCTCTCCTTCGAGGAGGTCTACGCCCGCCGCCTGATGGTCATGGACCGCACGGCCATCACGATGTGCCAGGAGAACAGCCTGCCCATCGTCGTGTTCGACATGGCGGTCCCCGGCAACCTCTCGAAGCTGCTGTCGGGCGAGCGCATCGGCACCTGGATCGGCTTCTCCGCCTGACGGTGGGGGGCCCGGAGGGCGGCATGGCCGTAGACGACGTCCTGCTCGAGACCGAGGAGAAGATGGAGGGCGCGGTCGCCCACCTCGCCGGCGAGCTCCGCGGCCTGCGGTCCGGGCGCGCGAGCCCGCACCTCGTGGACAACGTCCGCGTGGACTACTACGGCGCCATGACGCCGCTCAGCCAGATGGCCCAGATCGGGTGCCCCGAGCCGCGCCTCATCGTGATCAAGCCGTTCGACGCCTCCGTCGTCCCCGAGATCGAGAAGGCCATCCGCGCGGGCAACCTCGGCCTCAACCCGCAGAGCGACGGCAAGGTGATCCGCCTCGTCGTCCCGCCCCTCTCCGAAGAGCGGCGCAAGCAGCTCGTCAAGCACGTCAAGGACCTCGGCGAGACCGCCAACGTCGCGATCCGCAACGTCCGCCGCGACGGCAACAAGGCCCTCGACGCCGACTTCAACGGCCGCGCGATCACCGAGGACCAGCTCGACGGCGCGAAGGAGCAGGTCCAGGAGCTGACGAAGGCGTACGAGGCCAAGGTGAAGGAGCTGGTGGACAAGAAGTCCGCCGAGCTGATGGAGTAGGTCCCCTCCCGGGAGCAGGGGGGCGGCGGGGGCCGAGTTGACGGAAGGTGTCAGACACACTCGGTCAACTCGCGATACCCTGACCCGGCCCGGGCGCGCGTACCCTTCCTCCTGAGGAGGGGGGCCCCGGGAGCCGGTGAGTTGACCAAGTGTGTCCGACACCTTCCGTCAACTCGCGACGGGAGGGCCATGCGACGTCACGCGATCCGGTGGGCGGCCGCGCTGGTGCTCGGAGTGGGGGCGACGCGGCTCCCGCACGCACAGGCCGCCGATGACCCGGTCTTTACGCCGCGCGAGGGCTGGCTGCCGGTGCCCGCGGTGAGGGCGCCGGAGGCGATGAAACGCCAGGAGGACGCAACCGTGCTGCTCCGGGCGGATGCGTCGGCGGCCGTGGTCGGCGTGCGCGTGGTGGACGAGCGCACCCGCGCGCCGATCGCCGGCGCGAAGCTCACCCGCTACCGCGTCTCGGAGGACATGGCGGACCTTCGAGCCCCCTTCCACGCAGGGGAGGCGACCTCGGGGAAGGACGGGATCGTCTCTCTGCCCATGGACCGCGCGAAGGGGGGCTGGTGGGTCGTCGAGGCGACGGGCTACGCGCCGTTCCAGGCCGACGAGGTGCCCCCCGTCGAGGTCGGCATGCGGCCCGGGCGGCGCGTGGAGGCACGCCTCCTCGACCCCATGGGCGCGCCGCTCGCCGACGCCGAGGTGCTGGTGTTCCACGGCGGGGAGTGGCCTGCGCCCGTGCTCGCCCGGGCGCGGACGGCCGCGGACGGCCGGCTCGTGCTGGAGCACGTGGACGTCGCGCACGGCTGCTACGCGGTCTTCGGTCGGTCGGGCGTGCTGGGCTACACCAACTCTGGCGATCGCTACCAGCTGTCCTACCTTGCGGGGCTGGGCCGTCGCGTACGCGACGTGGCACTCGAGCCCGGGATCGACGTCCGCGGCCGCGTGCTCGACGAGCGGGGAGCGCCCTTGCAGGGGGCCATCGTGGGAACGAACCCGGAGGGTCATGACGGACAGGCGGCGCCCGTCCGGACGAATGCCACGGGGGACTTCGAGGTCCTCGGCGTGCGACACGGGTCGGCCCTGCTGGCTGTCCATCCGGCTGCAACCGACGACGGCGGCACCGCCTTCGGTGCGGTGATCGGGGACGCACCGGCCCTCGTGCGCGTGGGGCCCGACGGCGATCCGACCGACTACGCGGCCGTTGCGGCAGCGTCCGTCCGGGTGGACCTCGAGCTCAGGGTGCCGAGTGGACGATCCCTCGGCAAGGTCGAGCTTCGTGCCGTGGGGGACGACGGTCGCGCCTTCACGGCGTGGACGCAGCGGGGCTACGGCGATGGGCCGCTGGGAACCGCCCTATTCAGCCTGCCACCGGGCCACTACCGCGTGACCACGGGGGACCGGTTCCAGCGCGTGGCCATCCCACGCACGGAGTTCACCGTGAGTGCTGCGAGCCCGATCACCCTGAAGGTCCGGAGCGTGCCCCAACCCGCCCTCCGAACGGTCGGCCTCGCCGACGGGGAGTCGGCGACCCTGGTGATACCCGGCCAGCAGACGGGCGTCTCCACCGAGCTGGGGGCGCTGCAGGGGACCTGGCTCCCCTCCGAGGTCCCCGCGTGGGTGGAGTGGCGCGGGTTCCGCTTCCCCGTGAGCCCGGAGCAGGACGGCGAACGCGTCGCCACGATCGTCCGTCCCGCGCCGACGATCGTCCGGTGGTCCGCGGACTGGCCGGTAGACAAGGCCGAGCTGCTGCTCGACGACCGAGGCGTCGAGGCCGACGCCCACCCGTTCGAGCAGCACGTGGATACGTACGCCACGGGGCCGGTGATCCTCCGCGTCGCCCTCGATCTCCAGGGCACGATCGACGTGCCGATCGAGCTGCCGGCCGAGGTCGGCAGCGTGGTGACCGTCGATCTCGGCCCCGCCTATCGCGCGCGGTCCCAGGTCGCCGAGGTGCGGGTGCAAGCGCCCGACGACGGCCCCTCGCTCGGCATGCGCGCCTGGGCCGACTTCGGCCCTCCCGACGGGGTGGTCGAATTCGACCGGCCGTTGCATCCCTTCGAGGTCGGCGTGCCGAGCCGGGTGCTCCTCGAGTCGTCTGGCGTGCTACCCATGCGTCTCGCGGTCACCGCGCCCGGGCCGCGGAGCGTCGCGTGGGGGAAGGCAGCCCTCGAACTGGCGGTCACCGGCCCCGCCGGCGAGCCCCTCGACGCCGTCGCCTCGATCGACGGGCACCTGCTCCGGATCGACGCCGGGAGCCTCACCGTCGGCGGGCTCGGCGAGGGTCCGCACGCCGTCCTCGTCTCCTCGCGGGCTACGGCGAATCTCCGCGCCGTGGAGACGACGATCGCCCTGGGTGCGACGGAGACCCGCCGGCTTCAGGTCCGCCTACCCGCCCGATAGGTGCGCTGCGCCCCGCGGGCGCGGGCCGGGTGCCGTCGCGGGGCCGGCCGGTTCCGCATCGACCACCCGACCAGGCCCGCCCCGCCCAGCAACCCGAGCACGATCACGAGCAGCACGGGGTAGGGCCCCGAGCGATCGCAGCACAGGACCGTGGACATCGTGAGCCGCTCCCCCGGGCGTGCCTCGCTGTCAGGCGCCTCCGCCTCGGGCGTCCCTGCGATGTCCTCGGCGTACCCGCCGCGGCTCGCCGCGCGTACGGCCGCCGCGTCGCGGACCGTCACCCGGTCCACCTGCGGCACGAAGTACCGCGCGGCGAACGCCGCCTCCGGGTCCTTCGCCGTCGCGATCCACTCCTTCTCGTCGGCCCACACCTCCTCGACGAAGTCCGCCGCCGCAACGCGCTCGCCTGCGAACGCCTCCTCCACCTTCGCGAGCGTCGGCGCCTTCGGATCGGGAGCCGCCCCCTCCGGCGCCTCCAGCACGCGCGCCGCGCGCGCCCGGTACGCCTGCGCCACCTCCGTCGGCACCGTCGCCATGGAGGCCGCGAGGTACGCCCGCGCCGCCAGCGCGCGCGAGCTGCGACCCGCGCCCGCGGGCAGGTTCGGGTCCACGATCGCGTGCGCCAGCACCTCGAG
>CAZJJQ010000210.1:0-6743 GCA_964546345.1 uncultured Planctomycetales bacterium | reverse complement strand
TCCGGGAGGACGGTTGGACCTTCCCGGCGACGTCCGTGACCCTCGTGGGCCGTCAGGTGACCGAGGTCGTCGTGCGCGAGGTGACGGGCGGCGAGGTGGAGATCCTCGTACGCGATGCCGATGGAAACCCCGTGCCGTTCGCCGCGCTCGAGGTCGGGCGCGCGGACGGGCAGGTCTGGTACGACGTGGACGATGCGGGCGTCCAGCGCCTGGATCCCTACGTCGATGTGAGGGGACGGCGCGTCCTCACGCACCAGCCGCCCGGCACCCTCCGCGTCCGTGCCTTCCTCGGGACGCGACAGGGCGTCGGCGAGATCGAGGTCGTGGACCGCGCGCGGCGGGTGCTCCCGATCACGGTGACGCGATGAGGCCGGCCCCCCGAGGTCGGGACGGGCGGGGCGCGACCGCCTCGTCCGTCGAGGGGGGCTCGCGAGCCGGCGTCGCCTGGGGCCTCGCGTTCCTCGCAGGCGTAGGGGCTCTCCTCGCCTTGTCGTGGTCACGCGGCGGCCACGGCAGCCCCGAGACCCCACTCGTCTCCGGCCCTCAGGTCCGAGTTGCACCACCGCCGCTCGTTCCCGCCCCGGAGGAACCGACCGTCCTGGTTCCGGTGCGCGTGTCGTTCGTGGACTCGCTCACGGGGGATCCCCTTCCCGGGGCCCGGTGGCGGGAACAGAAGCGTCTCGAGCCCTCCGACCTGACCGAGAGATGGGACGCTGCCTGGCGCCGGAGCGGCGAGGCGGCCCTGTTCCCGAGCGAGCTCGAGGGCATCGTGGTGGACCCGCCGCAGGGGTACGTCGCCCTGCCCGCGCTCGTGATCCCGTCCTTCCCGATCCCGCGCGCCCGCGCGGCGGTCCTGACGGTCCCGCTCGATCGGGAGGCGATCGTGAACCTGGCGCCGGGCCCCGGGTTCTTCGACGAGTCGCTCAGGCTCCACGTCGCCGAAGTCGAGGTGGACGGCGTGCGCCTCCCCTCCGAGGTGCTTCAGGTGGGGGATCGGCTCCGCGGGATTCCCTTCCGATCGGGGGCGCGGCTGCGCCTCGTCCTGTGCTACGGCGGGGGGACCCCCGGCGCGTGGTGCGGCACGGGGCGGATGGAGGGCGGCGGGTCGGCGCCCGACGGGCTCGAGTGGGTGGGCCGCATGGGCGAGGATCCGACGACGCCGCTCGTCGTCGATCCCGTCCTCCCTCGCGGGGCGATCCCAGCACCTCGATTCGAAGGGGGCGCCGAGCCCTGGGAGGAGACCTCCCTCGTCGAGCCTGGCGACATCACCCCGGGAGGGGGCGTGGTGGATCTCACGGTGCGCGGCACCGTGCGGGTACGCCTCCTAGATCGTTCCGGTCGTCCGGCATCGGGCGTACAGGTCGCCGTGCGCAGCGTGGGGGGTCGCACCGACTCCGAGGGGCGCGTCACGCTCGAGCGGGTGCCCGGGGGAGAGCACGTCCTGCGCGTGCTCGACGAGGGGTGGGTCTTCCCCCTGACCCCCGTGGCCGTCGCCGGCGATCAGGTCTCGGAGGTCGTCGCCCGGGAGCTCCCGGGCGGTGAGCTCGAGGTGCGTGTCCAGGATGCCGACGGGCGGCCCGTGCCCTGCGCCGTGCTCTCGTTCCGTCGCGACGATCGTCGGTCGGTGTGGGACCTGGACGAACGCGACGTACGCCGCCTCGATCCGTACGTCGGGGCCGACGGCCGTCGCGTCCTCGCGCACGTGCCGCCGGGCGTCCTGCACGTCCGCGCGAAGGTCGGTCCCCGCGCGGGACAGGCCCGGGTGGAGATCGTCGATGGGGCGCGGCGGGTCGTGACGATCGAGCTGCCCCGCCTGCCCCCGCCGCCCCCCTGACCTACGGCGACTCCGCTCCCTTGGCCCCCGCGACGTGCGGGCCCGCTCCCGCGTCGCCGCCCGTGCCGAGCCAGCGGTCGTAGAGCCGCGGCCCGAACCGGAGCACGAGCCACGCCAGGCCGAAGCCGCAGATCACGTCGATCACGTAGTGGTAGCGCAGGTACATCGTGCTGAAGATGAGCAGCAGCACGGGCACGAGCAGGATGCGGAACGCGAGGTGGCTGCCCTCGCGCCTGGCGAGCATGAGACACGTCCACGACAGCGCGGTGTGGCCGGAGGGCCAGCAGTCGTGCTTGATCCACTCCGCCTCGAGCAGCGACGCCCGGATGCGCTCGGCGAACCACAGGCCGGGCATGGGGTTCGTGAAGTGCTCCGGGTAGAGGCCCGCGCGGTTGAGGTTCGGGCCCGTCGCGGGGATCGCGAAGTAGCCGAGGTAGCTGCCGTACAGGCAGAGCAGCACGAGGAACGTGCCCCGCGAGACGGCGTCGTTCCGCCGCTGCAGGAGGAACACGACGAGCAGGACGAGGGGGATGCCGTAGTACGCCGAGTAGACGAGGGTCAGGAGCTCGGTGAGCGGCGGCCACGCGATCCGATCCAGGAGCACGTTGGGGTTCGCGCCGAGGAACAGCAGCTCGTCCGCGGCCTTGAGGAGCCGCTCGCCGTGGAACGGGTTCGCGTACGGCACCACGAACGAGAGCATGAGGAACGAGAACGGCGCGACGGCGATCGTGAAGACGGTGCGCGGCAGGATGGCCCCGAGGCCCCGCCGGCCGCGCAGCATGCGGGCGAGGAGCAGCGTGGCGCCGAGCGCGCCCCCGTACCAGAGGTAGGGCTTCCACGGCTCGGGGAGCGCGGTCACCCGGAGCGTCGCCACGGTGAGGACGAACGCGTAGAAGAGGACGTGCACCCGGTCGGTGGGGGCGAGGTCGCGGCGGAGGGGGGGCAGGGGCCCGGACACGGGCCGGCAAGATACCCGGCCGTATCCGGGAATCGTGGGGGCGCCGGGGGCCGGATCCCGCGCGTCGAGCGCCGGTCCGCGGGACCGTGGGAGCGTCGGTCCGAGGGGGGATCGGGTGTCGTCCGCCCGGGGTAGCGTGCAGGGCGATGATCATGCCGCGCGACCCGGATCCCCCGCCCGAGGGCCCCGCCCCGGCGGTGCCGTCGCCGGGCACGACGCCGGTCACCGCGCACCCGCCGACCGAGCCGCCGCCCGAGGCGCTTGCGGTCCTTCGGGAGCGCTTCGGCTTCGAGTCGTTCCGCTCCGGGCAGGGGGCGGTCATCGCGGCGGCGCTCGCCCGGCGCGACGTCCTGTGCGTGATGCCGACGGGCGCGGGGAAGAGCCTGTGCTTCCAGGTCCCTGCGCTCCTCGACGAGGGCGTGACCCTCGTCGTGAGCCCGCTCATCGCGCTGATGAAGGACCAGGTGGATGCGCTGACGAGGAAGGGGATCGCGGCGGCGGACATCCACAGCATGGTGTCCCTCGAGGACCAGGAGTCGGCCCTCGACCGCGCCATCGCGGGGGAGCTGAAGCTCCTCTACGTGGCGCCCGAGCGGTTCCGGAGCGAGCGGTTCCGGGCGCGCATGGCGGGCGTCAAGGTGGCCCGCGTCGCGGTGGACGAGGCCCACTGCATCAGCCAGTGGGGGCACGACTTCCGGCCCGACTACCGGCGTCTCGGGCCCGCCATCGAGCTGCTCGGACGGCCGCCCGTGCTCGCGCTCACCGCCACGGCGCCCAAGGAGGTCCAGGACGACATCGTCGTTCAGCTGGGCCTCGTCGAGCCGGTGCGCTTCGTCACCGGCATCGTGCGGGAGAACCTGAGGTTCGAGGTGGAGCGCGCGAAGACCCGCGCGGAGAAGGACGACCTCCTCCTCGAACGCGTGCGCAAGCCCGGCGCGACGCTCATCTACTGCGCGAGCCGCAAGCAGGTGGAGCGGCTCCACGATCTCCTCAAGGCCCGCGGCCGGCCCGTCCTGCGCTACCACGCGGGCCTCTCCGAGGAGGAGCGCACCCGCGCGCAGGACGGGTTCCTGACGGGCGGCGCGCCCCTCCTGGTGGCGACGAACGCGTTCGGCATGGGGGTGGACCGCCCCGACGTGCGGCGCGTGATCCACTTCGAGATCCCGCGCACGGTCGAGGCCTACGTCCAGGAGGCGGGCCGCGCCGGCCGCGACGGACGCCCCGCCACGTGCACCCTCCTGTGGCACCCCGGCGACGTGCACATCCAGCGCTGGTTCCTCGAGTCGGCGAATCCCTCGCGCGAGGTCGTGACCGAGGTGTGCCGCGTCCTGCTCGAGGCGGGCGAGCGGCGCCTCGAGCTCACGGCCGAGGGGATCGCGACCCGCATGCGCCTCGAGGCCCCGCCCGCGGCGGTCTCCGCGTCGCTCGCGATCCTCGACCGGGCCGCCGTCGTACGGCGCGGACGACGGGGCGAGAACCGCGCCAAGGTGACGGTGAAGCCGCCGCCGGAGGACCTCTTCGGCGCGCCCCAGGTTCCCCCGGGGCTGTCCCGCCTGCTCCTGTGGCTGTCGAAGCGCCTCGGCACGGGGCGTGAGCACGCCCTCGACCTCGAGGACACCGCCGACCTGCTCGGCCGAAGCGAAGACACGTTGCGCAAGGGCCTCCAGCGCCTGCACGAGCTGGGGCGCATCGAGTACGTGCCCCCCTTCCGCGGGCGTGCCACCGAGATCCGTGCGGAGGGCCTGCCGGAGGACGTCCTCGGCAACGTGGACTTCGAGGAGCTCGAGCGCAAGCGCGCGCGGGAGGAGCGCAAGCTCGACCAGATCATCGGCTACGCGCAGGCGCCCGGCTGCCGTGCTCGTCGGCTCCTCGAGGCGTTCGGCGATCCGTCCCCCCATGCCTGCGGCCGCTGCGACGCGTGCGAGGAGGCGGCCGCCCGCCACGCCCGCGCGCCGCGCACCGCGTCCGAGCAGCGCGCGATGCTGACCGTCCTCGAGGCGATCCACGCGCACGACGGACGGTTCGGCTTCCGGCGGATCGCCGAGCACCTGGTCGGCAGCAAGAGCGCGGGGATGAAGGGGCGCCTGGGGACGGGGCCCACGTACGGGGCCCTCGCAGGCCGCAAGCGCGAAACCGTCGAGCAGTGGCTCCACGACGCCCACGCGGCGGGGCTCATTACGCTCATCCCCGCCAAGATCGCGGGCGACCGACAGGCGCACCTGGTGGCGCTCTCCCCCGAGGGGGAGGACGCCCTCCTGCGCGGCCGGCTGCCGGCGCTTTGACGGCCCCCGCGGAGGGGGACGCGCGCGTCATCGACGTCGGGCGTGGATCATCCCCGTCCGGTCGCTGTCGGGGACGTCCTCGACCTCGAAGCCGCCGCGCTCCAGGAGGGCCACGAGCTGGGCGCCGGTCGTGGTCGGGGCGGAGCCGGGCGCCAGCTCGTGGTATTCCATCGCGATCGCGCGCACGCGCTCGAGGCCGTCGCGCTCGAGCGCGGCGAGGACGACGTGCTCCGCCCCCTCGCAGTCGAGCTTGAGCAGGTCCACGCTCGAGATGCCGCGGGCGTCGAGCGCCGCGCGGAGCGGGAGGCACCGCACCTCCACGGCGCGCCCCCGATCGCGGCCGGCGGCGCGGAACGCGGAGTGGCCGCCGGTGTTGTTCTCCGAGAGGTGGAGGGTGAGCGTGCCCTCGCGATCGGACACGGCCGCCTCGATCACCTCGACGTGGGGGAACGCGGCGACGTTCTGCCGGAGGAGCGCCGCGTTGGCGGGCACGGGCTCGAACGCGAGCACGCGGTCCGCGCGGCTCGCCACGAGCGCGGCGAACGTGCCGATCTGGGCGCCGACGTCCACGATGCACCCGAGGCGACGGTCCTTCGGCAGCCTGCCGACGCGATACTCGTCGCGCAGGAACGTCGTCCAGGCGATGTGGCGGTCGGTGGTCCCCACCCGGTAGCGGATCACCGGGCCGTCGCGAAGCTCGAGGCTCCCGTAGTAAGGGCGTCCGCGATAGTGCCGCTCGGTGAGGGCGCGAAGCGGGTGCACGACGTGGTGGCGCAGGCGGAGCAGGTCGCGGAGGTTCTCGAACGGGCGGCGGTAGACGACGCGGGCGTAGCGTCGGAACGAGGGCCATCCAGGCTCCGGCGTCGAGGGCATCGACGCCGCGTCCCACTCGGGCCGGCCGGCGGGACCGGACCCGTCCCGCGCGGGTGCGGACGGCGGAGCGGTGGGGGAGGGAGTCGTGGACATGGAGGCCCGCACACGAGGGCGCGCCGAGGATACACCCCAACCCCGGCTCGCCGTGCCCCCGCACGCCCGGGAACGGCGTGCGGGTCAGCCCCGCGGGAGGAACGCGGCTCGCAACGCCGCGCCCAGGGTGCGGAGGCGGGGCAGCGAGCGAAAGCGTCGCCACGCGCGCCCACGGACCTCCGATCTCGGCTGCCGAGGGTCGCGCAAGCCGAGGCGCGCCTCCCGCGCGTAGCGTCGGGCGAGCTCCCCGCGAAGCGTCCGGCGCTCCGCCCGGGTCAGCTCCGCCGCCCGCGCCCGCCAGGCTTCGAGGACGGCGGTCATCTGCCCCAGGGCCTCGAACGCGTCGCGGCCCGTCGTGTTGCCGGCGTGGCGGCGGCACACCACGGTGGGCGCGTCCACGAACGCCGGCGCTGCGCCGTGCGCGAGTCGGAGCCACAGGTCCCAGTCCTCGCCGAGCCTGCGGGAGATCTCGAAGCCGCCCGCGGCGTCGTACGCCTTCGTGCGGACCACGACCGACGACGTGGCGACGAGGTCCCGGCGCAGCAGCCGTCGGAACAGCCCGGGGCCCTCGAACGGGCCCGGATCCCGGTCCTGCCACGGCGACTCGCGCCTGCTCGGCCACCTCGCCCGCGCCGCCGTCTGCACGACGGGCGCTCCGGGCGCCGCGAACAGCGCGGCGCGCGTCCGTGCGAGGTGGTCGGGG
>CAZJJQ010000209.1:0-6801 GCA_964546345.1 uncultured Planctomycetales bacterium | reverse complement strand
CGTCTCGATCTGCACGCTCGACGACATGAAGCGGCTCTACGCCGGCTTCGACCTGTGCGATCCGAACACGTCCGTCTCCATGACCATCAACGGGCCGGCGCCCATCCTGCTCGCGATGTTCCTCAACACCGCCATCGACCAGCAGGTGGACGCCTTCCACGCGGCGCACGGGCGGTTCCCGACGCCGCCCGAGCACCAGGCGATCGTTCACCGCACGGTCCGCACCGTGCGCGGCACCGTGCAGGCCGACATCCTCAAGGAGGACCAGGCCCAGAACACGTGCATCTTCTCCACGGCGTTCGCCCTGCGGATGATGGGCGACATCCAGCAGTGGTTCATCGAGCACGAGGTCCGCAACTACTACAGCGTCTCCATCAGCGGCTACCACATCGCCGAGGCCGGGGCCAACCCCGTCAGCCAGCTCGCGTTCACGCTCTCGAACGGCTTCACCTACGTCGAGTACTACCTCGCGCGCGGCATGAAGATCGACGACTTCGCGCCGAACCTCTCCTTCTTCTTCAGCAACGGCCTCGACCCCGAGTACACCGTGATCGGACGGGTTGCGCGGCGCATCTGGGCCGTCGCCATGCGCGAGCGCTACGGCGCGAACGACCGCAGCCAGAAGCTCAAGTACCACGTCCAGACGTCGGGCCGCTCCCTCCACGCCCAGGAGGTGCAGTTCAACGACATCCGCACGACGCTCCAGGCCCTCCTCGCCCTCCAGGACCACTGCAACTCGCTCCACACGAACGCCTACGACGAGGCGATCACGACGCCGACGGCCGAGAGCGTGCGGCGCGCCATGGCCATCCAGCTGATCAACACGAAGGAGTTCGGCTGGCTCAAGAACGAGAACGGCCTCCAGGGGAGCTGGTTCGTGGACCGGCTGACCGACCTGGTCGAGGAGGCCGTGCTCTCCGAGTTCGTCCGCCTCGACGAGCGCGGCGGCGTGCTGGGTGCGATGGAGACGCAGTACCAGCGCGGGCGCATCCAGGACGAGAGCCTCCTCTACGAGCGCCGCAAGCACGACGGCACGCTGCCCATCGTCGGCGTGAACACGTTCCTGCCCGAGGACCACGGCAGCCTCGTGCCGAAGGAGACCGAGCTCTCGCGCGCGACGCCCGACGAGAAGCGCCTGCAGTTCGACCGGCTGAAGGCCTTCCAGGCCGCGCACGCCTCCGAGACGGCGGCGGCGCTCGATCGCCTGAAGGCCGTCGCCCGCAGCGGCGGGAACGTCTTCGCCGAGCTCGTCTCCACGGTCCGCGTCGCGTCCCTCGGCCAGATCTCGCACGCCCTCTACGAGGTCGGCGGCAAGTACCGCCGCAACGTGTAGCCGACGCGGAGGCTCGGGGCACGGCGATCCCGTCCGGGAGGAGGGGGGCGGCGGGGGGAACCCGCGGAGGAGCAGCGGCGTTCGCCTCGGTGGCTCCGGACCGCGCGGTCTCCTCACCGCGGCAGGGGCGTCGTCTCGTGCCGCCGGGGCAGCAGATCGAGCTTCTCCTCGTCGGGCTCTCCCTGCGTCCTGGCCTCGAGGCGCTCGACGGCGTCGCGGGCCTTGGAGGCGGCGACCTCGTCGCCCTCCGCCGCCAGCGTCACGGCCGCCTGCCGTAGCTCCGGCAGGGTGCGGACCGCGGGCCGCCCGATGGAGCAGAGTGCGCCTGCAGCATTGCCCCTCACCCAGGTGGAGGGGTCCTGGAGCGCAGCGATCAGTGCGTCGATGCGGGGCTCCACGGCCGCTTCCTTCGCGTCGCCGAGGCTGCCCACCGCCTGTGCGCGCGTCCGCTCCGTCGGGCTGCGTGCGAGGCGCAGGAGCACCTCGGCGCCCTCCGAGCCCAGGTGCGCGAGGGCGTAGGCAGCCCAGAACGGGTCGTTCGGCCCGTTCGTGTCGGTGGTCCGCTCCAGAGCGCGCAGGGTCTCGGCGTCGCGGTAGGAGAGCTTCCCGAGCGCCGACGCGGCCTCATCCCGGACCTTGCCCGCGGGGTCGTCGACCAGGCGCGCGAGCAACGCGCGGCGGATGTCGTCGCGGTGGAGGTGCGTCAGGCCGAGCGTCGCGCACGCCACGCGGCGCACCTCGGCTTGCCGACTCGAGTCGAGCAGGGCGATCAGGGGCGGAACGGCGGCGGGGCCGATCTTCCCGAGCGCACGGCTGGCCGTGAGCCGGAGGTCACCCGGGAGCAGCTCGATCAGCCACGGGACCACCGGCTCCGCCCGGGGGCCCATCCATCCCATGACCTCGATGGCGGTGCTGCGGTCGGGCCACGGAGCCGTGGAAGGGAGCTTCAGCGCCTCCAGCGCAGGTGCGCCGATCTCCACGAGCCTGCGCGCCGCCGCATCCACGTCCTCGGGGTCGGAGCCCCGCAGCCGCTCGACGAGGCGGGCGAGCTCGGGTTCGGGCGGCGACTCGGCTCTTCCGCAGGCGGTCGCCGCGACGCCGAGGCACGCGAACAGGAGCGGAGCCCACCTCCCATGATCTCCCTGCGGACGGGGCCTCGGTCCGACGGGGGGCCGCCGACGCAGCGGGGCGGGCGCGTGGGTCCCACGCACTACGTCCCCCGCCCGGCATCGCGCAGGGCCTCGGCCAGGCGCGCCGTGACCCCGAGGCGGGCCCCCCAGGTGCGCACGTACTCCATGTCCAGGGATCCTCCGACGAGCAGGAGATCGGCAACGTCGGCCCGGTCCCTCGGCCTGTGGGCCAGCAGCTTGTGGAGGAGCAGGTCCTCGGCGGACATCACCACCAGGGGGCCCAGATCGGTCTCGTGGAGACGGCGACGCCGGAAGGCCACCCGCTGGGAGTCCGAGCCGAGCACGAACACGTCCACCCGGACGGACCGGGTCCCGAGCACCACCTGGAAGTGGAACTTGCCGAGGCCCGCCAAGCGATCGACGTAGCCGCGCTGGAAGGCCTCGTCCACGAGGAAGCCGGACTTGGCAGCCTCCTTCGCGAGATGGCCGACCTCCGAGTCGTCGACCGCGACCATGACGTCCACGTCCAAGGTCGTCCGGGGCAGTGCGAGGACTCGTACCGCGAGGCCGCCCATCACCATGTAGTCGACGTGCTGGGTGGCGAGGAAGGCCAGCACCTCGCGCAACGCCTCGGCGACGGGGGGCATCGCGTTCAGACCCGAGCGAGGCCGCGAAGCAGGGCGCGATTGGACTGTTCCTGCTCGGCCTCGAGCAGATGAAGGCGTCGCTCCCGCTCCGCCTGCGGCAGCGAGGCGAGGAACGCCTCGTCCGCTTCCATCAGAAGCAGGGTCTCCCGCAGCCGTTCGGCCACGGTCATGCGTCGGTACCGTTCGAGTTCGGTGGGGCCCAACATGACCTTGATCCTACCGCGGAGGGGGGTGCCGGGCAGTCGAGACACCGCCCCGAGGCGGACGTACCCGCGGGGCCTGGGCCGCCGTGCCGGACCGCTCCTTGCGCTGCCCTCCCCGCCCCGCGACGCTGTCCCCTCCATGTCCGGCGACTTCCTCCTCCTGCCCGCCTTCGACCTCGCGGCCACCGGGCTGTTCGCGCTCTCGGGCGCGCTCCGGGCCGTGCGCAAGGGCTACGACGTCGCCGGCCTCGTCACGCTCGCGCTCGTCACGGGCACGGGGGGCGGGCTGCTGCGCGACGGGATCTTCCTCCAGCAGGGGCCGCCCGCGGCGCTCCTCGACCACCGATACCTGCTCGCCGTCGGGATCGCGGCCGCCATCGGGTGGTTCGCGGGCGCGGCGCTCGAGCACCGCTTCCACTCGATCTTCCTCGTGGTGGACGCGCTCGGGCTCGGGGCGTACGCCGTCGTGGGCGCGCAGCTCGCGCTGTCGGCCGGGCTGCTCGTCCCTGCCGCCCTCGTCGTCGGCACGATCAACGCCGTGGGCGGCGGCATCCTGCGCGACGTGATCTCCGGGGAGGAGCCCGGGGTCTTCCAGCCCGGCGGCTACTACGCGCTCGCGGCCTTCGGCGGCGCGTTGCTCTTCTGCGGCCTCTCCCGAGGGCTCGACCTGCGGGGCGGTGTGGCAGCCCTCTGCGGGATCGCCCTCACGTTCCTGCTTCGCGTCCTCTCCGTCCGTCTCGGGTGGCGTACCCGCAAGGCACCCGGGCGACCGCCCTGGGGCGACCGTTCCGGCGGTTCCGAGCCGCCGGGGGACGAGGGGTAGCGCGGCCCGTCATCTCCGGCAGGCGCACCTTCAGGCAGGTACGGAGCTCGAACTGACTCCGCCCTCACTCTGGAAGAGCAGCGAACTTTGCCCCGGCTCCGTACTGCCATTGTTTCAGTGTACCTTCCCCGCCGCCTCGAGCAGGCGCCCCGAGGGATGCTGGTCCCTCTCCTTCGTCCTCGCTGCCGTCGTCTCCTTCGGCGGCGCCTTCCGCAGCGTCCACCGCAGCAGCTCGAGCCGCCCGTCCTCGTGCTCGACGAGCGCCGTGCACGCGTCCACCCAGTCGCCGTCGTTGGCGTACAGGATGCCCTCCACGGTCCGCATCGCCGGCACGTGCACGTGGCCGCACACCACCCCGTCGGCGCCGCGACGGCGGGCACCCTCGACGGCCAGGCGCTCGAAGTCGCCGAGCGCGGCCATCGCCTGGTTCGCCTGGCCCTTCACGAAGGTCGCGAGCGACCGGTACGGCCGGCCGAGCAGGGGCCGCACGAGCCGCCACGCCGTCGGGAGGTGGAGCCACCGCAACAAGCTGAGGAACCCGTGCGCGACCGGCACCAGCCAGCGGTGCTTCGTCACGACGGGATCGAAGGCGTCGCCGTGGAGCACCCACAGGATCCTCCCGTCGGCCGTGCGGTGCATCGCGTCGGGGAGCACCTCGATGCCGCCGAAGGCCTGCCCGAGGTACTCGCGCGCGAACTCGTCGTGGTTCCCCGGCAGGAACACGACCCGCGTCCCCTTGCGCGCCTTGCGGAGCAGCTTCTGGACGACGTCGTTGTGCGCCTGGGGCCACCACCACGCCTTGCGCAGCGACCACCCGTCGATCAGGTCGCCCACCAGATAGAGCGTCTCGCAGTCGCACGCGCGCAGGAAGTCGAGCAGCTCCGCCGACCGGCAGCCGCGGGTGCCGAGGTGGACGTCGCTGATCCAGATCGTGCGGTAGCGCCGGGCGGGGAGGTCTTCCGACATGTCCGTAACCTCGTCGCGGGACGTCAAGGCGCCGTGAAGAGGGGCGCAATCCACGGCGACGGCGGGACGTCGAGCGGGCGCAGCCGGGGAGGCAGGGGGCGGCGGGGGCGGGGGGGGGCACCGCGTGCTGCGGAAGCGTGTCGGAGGAGGAGCCGCAGGTCGCCGTCCCCTCCCCCCGTCGCCCCCTTGCTCCCGACGCCGGCTGCCCGGTTCGACGGTTGGCCTGGGATTGACGCCGGGTTGACGCACCCCGCCGATGGTGAGGGCAGGTCGAGCGCGGCGGCCGTCGGCCGCGCGGCGCGACACCCCGGAGATCCCCATGCGCAAGCGTTCCTTCGCCTTCGCCGCGCGGAGCACGCTGGGCTTCGTGCTCGGCTGCGCGCTGCTCGTGGCCACGCTCGCCGCCCTGCTGACGCGGACGCCGGGCCGCACCGCGTGATCCGCCCCGCGCGCGTGATGCGGCTCCTGCTCCTCCTCGCGGCGACGTGCGCCGCGGCGGACGCGGTGGCGCATCGCCTGCTGCGCGGCCCGCGGTGGGTGCCCGACCACCGGCTCGGCACCGACGGTCCCGCAGGGGACGCGGGGCCCTCCGGCCCGGGGTCGTCGCGCTAGGCGGGGGCGGCTACCCTGACCGCCTTCCCCCTCGCGGAGACGGTCGATGGCGCATTCCGAGCTCGGGTCCGAGGCGTGCTGCGGTGGTCACGGGACGGGCGGACGCGGCGGCGCGCGGGAGCCCTTCGCGTTCCCCGGGACCACGCGGAAGTACTCGCGGGACCGCGTGGTGGACGTGCGCCACATCCGGCTCGACGTGTTCGTCGATCCCGAGCAGCGGTCCATCGAGGGGACGGCGAGCCACACGGTGGCCGCGATCAACGACGGGTGCGAGCGGGTGGTGTTCGACGCGGTGGAGCTGTCGATCACGGGCGTGACCGACGCGGCGGGGAAGGCGCTCGCCTTCGAGCACGTGGACGGGGCTCTGACGGTGCGGCTGGGCGCCCGGCTGCGGGAGGGGGAGGAGACGACGGTCACGGTGGCGTACCGCGGCCACCCCCGCCGGGGGCTCTACTTCATCGCCCCCGACGAGGCGTACCCGGACAAGCCGCTGCAGGCGTGGACGCAGGGCCAGGACGAGGACGCCCGCTGCTGGTTCCCCTGTTTCGACTACCCGAACGAGAAGGCCACCACCGAGATCGTGGTGACGGCGGCGAACCGGTTCACGACGCTCTCGAACGGGGCGCTGCTGTCGAAGCAGCCCGGCGCGCGCAAGGGCACGACGGCCTGGCACTGGAAGATGTCGATCCCGCACGTCACCTACCTGGTCACGCTGGTGGTGGGCGAGTTCGACGAGATCTCCTTCGAGGGCGCCCACGTCCCGCTGACGGGCCTCGTTCCCAAGGGCAAGGCGGCGGACGGCCGACGCGGCCTCGGGCGCACGCCGAAGATGGTGAAGGTCTTCGGCGAGCGGTTCGGCGTCGAGTACCCGTACGAGAAGTACGCGCAGGTGGTGGTCGCCGACTTCATCTTCGGCGGCATGGAGAACACGACGGCGACGACGCTCACCGAGTACGCGATCTACGACGAGCGCACGGCGCTCGACTACGACGCGGACGACCTCGTGGCGCACGAGCTCGCCCACCAGTGGTGGGGCGACCTGCTCACGTGCCGCGACTGGAGCCACGCGTGGCTCAACGAGGGCTTC
>CAZJJQ010000208.1:0-6836 GCA_964546345.1 uncultured Planctomycetales bacterium | reverse complement strand
CGAGGGTCAGATCGACGGGTCGTCGGGCGTCGCCGCCTTGAGGGCCTGCTTGAACGCGGCGCCCACGGCCGCGAGCGCGAACGTCGCCTGATGGCGCGTCTCGGTGCGCAGCATCACGTCGCGCGTGCCGCTGGCCGCCGTGTCGAGGGCGCGGGCGGCGGCGCGGCGGAACGCCTCGACCGTCTCGTCGAGGAGCGCGCGCATCCGGGGGAGGTCGGCGGGGGTCAAGGGAGGGGCTCGCTCACGAGGGCAGGGGGTCGATCGAGGAGAACAACCGGGCGAGGACCGTGGCCATCAGCGCGGGGTCGCGTCGGCCGGCCATCTCGCGGATCGAGTGCATCGAGAGCATGGGGCTCCCGACGTCCACGGTGCGCACGCCCAGGCCGGACGCGACCAGCGGGCCGATCGTGCTCCCGCAGGGCATGTCGCCGCGCGAGACGAAGTCCTGACAGGGCACGCGGCTCTCCGCGCACAGCCGCCGGAAGAAGGCGCCGGTCTCGCCGTCGGTCGCGTACCGGCGGTTCGCGTTGGTCTTGACGACGGGGCCGCCGTTGAGGCGCGGGCCGTGGCCTGCGTCGCTCCGCTCGGCGTGGCTCGGATGGACGGCGTGCGCCATGTCGGCGCTGACGAGGACGCTCGAGGCGACCGCGCGCTCGAGGCCTCCCGCCGCGGGCCGCGCCTCGACGATGCGGGCGAGCAGGTCGCGCGCGAAGGCGCCGGAGGCTCCTTCGGCCGACTCGCTGCCCACCTCCTCGTGGTCGAACAGGAGGGCCACCGCCGTCGCCTCTCCGGCTTTGGCATGGAGCAGGCCGGTGAGCGCCGCGTGGCACATCCCGAGGTTGTCGAGCCGGGCCGAGACGACGAACTCCTCGGCAAGCCCGGCGAAGCGGGCCGGGGCCAGGTCGAAGAGGCAGAGGTCGAAGCCGCGCAGGGCGTCGAGGTCGGCCCCGGCCGCGTGGGCGACCGCGGCGAGCGCCTCGCGGTTCGGCTCCCCACCTCCGTCCCACCCGCCGACGACCGGCGCGAGGTGGCGGTGCTTGTCGAGCCTGAGCCCGTCCTCGTTCACCCCTCGATTGAGGTGGATGGCGAGGTTGGGGATGCGCAGGACCGGGCGTTCGAGCCGGACGAGCCGGGTGGTCGGGCCGCCCGCCCCCTCCACGACGACGCGCCCCGCGAGGCCCAGATCCCGGTCCGTCCAGGTCGCGAGGATCGGGCTGCCGTAGATCTCGACACCCAGGCACAGCACGCCCTGCTCTGCGAACCCCGGCCGGGGCTTGAGCCGGAGGTTCGGGCTGTCGGTGTGCGCGCCGACCATCCGGAAGCCCGACTCGGCGGGCGCCCGGCTCCCGACGCGGAAGGCCGCGATGGAGGAGCCGTTGCGCACCACGAAGTGCCTGCCCCCGGGCGCGAGCGACCAGACGTCGCGCTCGGAGAGCGCCGTGTAGCCCGCGGCCTCGAGCCGCGCCGCGGTCTCGGCGACCGCGTGGTAGGGCGTGGGGCTCGCGTCGAGGTAGTCGAGCAGGTCGTGCTCGACGCTCGGGGACGGGGTGCTTCGCTTGCTCGTCACGGCGCGCTCCAGGGGACGAGGGAGTCTGCCACGGACCCGATCAGGACGGCACGATCGTGAACCGGTCCACGTCCACGAGGCCACGGTCGGTCAGCTTGAGGTGCGGGATCACCGGCAGGGGGAGGAACGCGAGCTGGAGGAACGGCTCGGCGAGCGGGCAGCCCATGGACCGCACCGCGGCGCGGAGGACGCGCAGCGCGTCGCGGACCTCGCCGAAGGGGCGGTCGGAGAGCAGCCCGGCGATGGGGAGGGCGAGCTCCCCGACGACGCGTCCGTGCACCACCGCGACGAAGCCTCCCTCGAGCTCGATGAGGCGGTTCACGGCCGCCGCCATGTCGGCGTCGTCGGCGCCGACGACGATCACGTTGTGGCTGTCGTGGCCGACGCTGGAGGCCAGCGCTCCCGCGGGGAAGCCGAACCCGCGCACGAACGCGCGCCCGACGTTGCGATTCGCGCCGTGGCGCGCGAGGACCGCGAGCTGGTGGAGCCCGCGTGCGGGATCCGCGTGCCGCCCGTCCCCGCCGGAGGGAAGCTCGAGGGAGAGGGCCTCCGTGACGATGCTGCCGGGGATCACGCCGATCACGGGGCTCGCGCCCGCGCGCGCGGGGGTCCGGAAGACCTCGGGCGTCACGGGCTCGAGCCGGATCGAGCGTCGGCCGGGGGCGGGCAGGGCGGGGATCCGGGCGAAGAGCGCGTCGTCCACGACGCGGCCGCGGGAGACGACGCGCTCGACCCTGCAGGTCGCGAGATCCGAGACGAGGACCACGTCCGCCCGCTGGCCGGGGGCGAGGAGGCCCCGGTCGTCCAGGCGGAAGCCGCGTGCCGCGGACCAGCTGGCCGCGCGGTACGCCGCCTCCATGGGGGCCCCGGCCGCGATCGCCGTCCGGATCAGGTGGTCCACGTGCCCTTCCTCGGCGATGTCGAGGGGATTGCGGTCGTCCGTGCAGAGCCCGAGGAAGGGGGACGTGGCCTGGGTGAGGAGGGGGGCCAGGCGTCGCACGTCCTTGCTCACGCTCCCGTCCCTGAGCAGGACCTGCAGTCCCTTGCGGAGCTTCTCCCGTGCCTCGTCCAGGGAGACGCTCTCGTGGCAGTTCCGGATGCCGCAGGCGGCGTACGCGTTCAGCTCGCGTCCCCGGACGAGCGGGGCGTGGCCGTCCAGCGTGCGGTCCTGGAACACGACCAGCTTCTCGAGGACGTCGTCCTCGAGGGCGAGCAGGCCCGGGAAGTTCATCATCTCGGCGAGCCCGCCGGCGTTGGGATGCGGCGCCAGCGTCCGCAGGTCGGCGGCCGTGAGGCGCGCGCCGCTGGTCTCCAGCGCCGTGGCAGGTACGCAGGAGGACAGCTGGACCCGGAGGTCCATCGCCAGGTGACGTGCGCCGTCCAGGAACCAGCGGAGACCCTCGATGCCGAGGACGTTCGCGATCTCGTGGGGGTCGCAGATCGCCGTGGTGGTGCCCCGGGGCAGGACGCAGCGATCGAACTCGGTGGGGGTGATGAGCGAGCTCTCGACGTGGACGTGGGCGTCCACGAACCCCGGGACGGCCACGAGACCCCGGGCGTCCACGGTCTGGCGACCTTCGTGGGACTCGTAGGTGCCCACGATCGTGTCGCCGCAGATCGCGATGTCTCCCTCCGCCAGCTCCCCCGTGATCACGTTGAGGAACCTGCCCCCTCGAAGGACCAGGTCGGCGGGCTCCCGCCCCAGGGCCTGCCGAACCCGTCGGGCGAGCGTGGCCTTGTCGATCGGCATGGGCGCGGCCTCCGAGTCCATGCTACGGCCCCCGCAGCGTCCGAGAATGTCATCTCACGTCCGAGAATGTGGCATGTGAGCCCTGGAGGACCGGGAGACGGACGGTCCGGGGACGGGCACGCAGCGCCCTTGGGATCGTGCGATCCACCGCGACATCCAGCGCCCGCAGATTCGCCAGCGGAAGGGATGAAACTCCGCTGGCCTGCGGGCGCCCGGGATGCGGATGATCCGGGGGGCGGCATCCAGGTGCGCTGGGATCACGCGATCCACCGCGACATCCAGCGCCCGCAGAACAGCCAGCGGAAGGCATGGCAGAACAGCCAGCGGAAGGCATGGCAGATCAGCCAGCGGAAAACAACAAGGCAATGCCGAAGCCGGGACTTGAACCCGGAAGCCCTTGACGGGCACTAGACCCTGAATCTAGCGCGTCTGCCAATTCCGCCACTTCGGCACGAAGCGAGCGCGAACGTACGGGGGAAGGGTACAGGGGGACGGGCGGGGGTCAAGGCGGAGAGGCGGTCGTTTCGCGGAGGGCGACCCGGCGGGGTCCGGGGCGGTTGGTAAGGTGGGGCGGTGCAGCCCCCCGAGCCCCCCCGATCCGCGCGCCGGGCCGCTCCGAAGGGGGTCCTTCTGGGCTTGCTCCTGGGGGGGGCGCTCGCCGCTGCCGTCTGGCGGCCCTGGGAGAAGCCGGCGTTCGTCGAGCAGGTCGTGGAGCGCGCGATGGCGGCCCCCGAGGACGCGAAAGCCTGGCAGGAGCAGCGCGACCTGCGCGGGCGGCCGGTGGACGAGATCCCGGACCCGCCGGGCGAGGGACGCGTCGTCAGCGCCCGGTACTGGCTCTCCCTGCCGCCCTACGAGATGGAGGTCCGGCGTCGGGGAGGGCGGTGCGTCGTCGCCATCCACGGGGTGGACGCGCAGGTGAGCGGGGGCGGATGGACGGCCTTCGCCGAGGGGACCGTCACCGGGGCCGCCGACCACTTCCGCGGCGCCGAGGCGCGGATCGTGTGGTCCTGCATCGGGCTGCGCCTGCGTCGTTCGAGCGCGGGCGTGGGGAAGCTGGTCTTCAGCCCGGACGGACGCGAGGTGACCGCGATCTATCTGCAGGGGGCGGAGGCGCTCTCCATCCCCGCGGCGGACACGTACGTGAAGGCCTACGGGCGCCTCGCCGTGGGGGAGAAGCCCCGCCACGGCGAGCTCCGGGGCCAGATCCCCTACACGCGCGCGCTCCCGCGGTTCGCCGACGATGCCCGGGTCGTGGTGTCCGGACGCGTGGTGACGCCGGACGGGGCCGTGGTGCCCGACGCGCTGGTCCAGCTCCAGGGGCACGACGCGACGCGCGTCCACGCCGACGCCGAAGGTCGTTTCCGGCTCGAGTTCCGGGGTCGGGACGCGCCCTGGACGCAGAGCGTGTGCGCGGGCGCGTTCGGCCACCGCAACGGAGAGACCGCGCTGTTCACCGGGGATCCGCTCGACGACGTACGCGTGGAGCTGGTGCCGCTCGACCTCACGGACCACCCCGAGTACCGCTGGATGCACCCGGCGCCGGACCGGGACGCCGACCAGGTGCAGGCCTGCGGCACCTGCCACTCCTGGCAGTACGCCGAGTGGCTCGGGAGCCGGCACGCCCGGATGGCGGATCACGGGCACGTGACGTGGGAGCGGGCGCGCATGAAGCGGGCGGGCGTGGACGCGCCGGACGATTGCGCGGCCTGCCACCAACCGGCGCACGCGGCCTCGACCGGCGACGGCGCCTACGCGCCCCGGGGGGTGATCGCGAGCAACCACTGCGACTTCTGCCACAAGGTGAGCCACACCGACGATCCCGCCCGCAGCGGGGTGTTCGGCAGCCTCGTGCTCGCGCGCCCGGACCCGCGCGCGCACGACCGCCCGGGCGACATCCATCGCGTGTTCGGGCCCTCCCCCGACGTCTCCTACGCGTACATGGGGGCCTCGTACGATCCGGCGCACTCCACCTCCTGGCTGTGCGCAGGGTGCCACCAGGGTGGAGGCCTGCCGGGCCGCCCGAAGGTGAACACCTTCGAGGAGTGGAAGGCTTGGGCTGCGCCGCGGGAGGACGAGCGCTTTCGATCCTGTCAGGACTGCCACATGCCCGGCGCCAGCACGATCAACGACCAGGGCAAGCCGATCGACCACTTCGCGTGGCAGACGCTCCACCGGTCGCCGCTGTCCGTGCACAGCCACGCCTTCAAGGGCACGGAGCCGTCCTTCGCCAAGGATGCGCTCGGGCTCGACGCGACGGTGCGGTGGGACGGGGCGTCGTCCCGGTGGATGGTCGAGGTCTCCCTCGAGAACCGCGGCGCGGGGCATGCGGTGCCGACGGGCACCTGGACCAAACACGTCGTGGTGGGCGTGTGGGCCCGGCAGGGGGGGCGCTGGCTGCGCGCGGTGGGTGGGGCGCGGGCGCGCCTCGTGCCCGACGAGGAGGCGCCGTCCGAGGCGTTGGTCGGAGGCGACTGGCGCAACCCCGGGGGGATGGTCCTCGGCGTGCTGGACCGGCGCGCCGCGGACGCTCCCGCCACGTTCTGGGATCCTCCGTCCGGGGACGATCTCGTGGACACGCGGCTGCGACCGGACGAGAAGCGCACGTTCACGGTGGCCTTCGACGGCTCTCCCGGGGAACGTCCGACCCTCGAGCTGCGGGTGGTGCACCGTCGGGGCGCCCTCGGCGCGGGCCCGGAGGCGACCCCCTGGGACCGCGCCCTCTACGACCCGCCCCCCGAGGTGGAGTGGTCGAGGCTCCTGCGATGACGCCGCGACCCACGATCGGCCTGCGCTGGTGGCCCGGTGTCGCGCTGCTCTGCCTTGCGGGCTGCGGAGGCGACGGGGGCGACCTCACCTTCCTCGCCGAAGGCACCGGCCACACCTCCGCGCAGCTGCCCGAGCTGTACGAAGGGCTCCCCCTCGACCGGTGGCTTTCGCGGATCGACGCCGGGTCGCCGTCGGATCGAGCCGCCGCCCTCCTGGCCGTCGCGGAGCTGCCGGGGGCCGGCGAGCACGCGGGACGGATCGCGAGGGGGCTGACCGATCCCTCACCCCGCGTCCGGTGGGCCACGCTCGAAGCCCTGGGGCGGATCGGGGGGGCGGCGGGGGGGCAGGCGAAGGAGGTGGTGCGCCTCCTCCGGGACCCGGAGCCTGGGGTGCGTCGCTCCGCGGTGCTCTGTGCGGGGAGGCTGGGAAGGGCGGCCGCCCCTCCCCTGGTCGAGCTGCTGCTGTCCCCCGAGGCGGAGGAGGTCCGGGAGAGCGTGAAGGCGGCGCTGCTGGCGCTCGGAGCCGACGCCACGGACACCATCCCGTCGCTCGCCCGGGCGGCAGCCGACGAGAAGGACGTGGCGCTGGCCGAGCACGCGGCCGATGTCCTCGTCTCCATCGGTGAGGCCTCCGTCCCCGCCCTCATCGGGCTGCTGGGGGGGCCCGGCCTCGCGCCGGTCACGGCCGCCTCGGCGCTGGGTCGTCTGGGGCCCCGTGCCGCCGCGGCGGTGCCCGACCTGCTCCGGCTCG
>CAZJJQ010000207.1:0-6842 GCA_964546345.1 uncultured Planctomycetales bacterium | reverse complement strand
TCCCCACCCTGACCGGGTCCGAAGGGGTGCTCGACCTCCGCGAGGAGGCGTGCCCCATGAACCTGCTCCGGGCGCGGCGCGCGCTCGACCGCGCCGCACCGGGGGAGATCGTCGAGCTGTGGCTCGGCGAGGAAGGTGTCGCCACGGTGCCCGGCGGGCTCGCCCGACTCGGACACGTCGAGGTGTCGCGCGCTCCGGTCGGGAGGGCTCTCTCGTTGCGCGTCCGTCGCGGGGACGGCGCGGCGGCGCCCGTGGGCTCGGACGCCTGGCTGCGCCGGTTCGCGCGCCAGATCGTCCTGCCCGAGGTGGGAGAGGAGGGGCAGCGCCGGCTGTCGGCCGCGACCGTGGAGGTGGGGGGCGCGGGGGAGGGGTTCGTCGCGGCGGCGTGGGTCCTCGCGTGCGCGGGCGTGGGGCGGCTCGTCCTGCGGGGCGCGGGGGAGCGGATCGTCGCCGACCGCGCCTGCGCCTTCCCGTTCGAGCCGACGGACGCGGGGCGGTCGGAGGCGGAGGCGCTGGCCGAGGCCCTCGCACGGCACGGCATCGCGGGGACGGCGGACGGCGCGTCGGGCGAAGCCCGGGGCGGGGAGCCCGAGCCCTGGTTGGTGCTGACCGTGGGCGGGGAGAGGCCGTTCCGGGCGCCCTGCCGGGCACGGGGCGCGCTCGCCTCCGCCGAGGGGGCGCTCGCGGCGGACCACGCGTTGCGCCGGTGCCTCGCGCTCTCCCCGGCCGTCCCCTTCCTCGTGGGGGACGGAGCGACCCTCGCCACGGGCGACCCGACCCCGTCCGCGTGAGCCGTCGGGTCCGCGGGTGCGGTCCTTGCGTGAAGCCCTGGCCCGACCTATTCATGAAGGACGAGGCCGACGAATGAGCCGATCGCACGGCAGGCACCCGTTGGGGCCCATGCATGCGGCCGGGGCGCGAAGCGAGCCCGACGATCGCGTGTTCTTGCCACACGCCGAGGAGGGATCGCTTCGCGGGTGCGACTTCGGCACGCAGGTGAGCCGTAGGATGCGCCCGGGCCGCAGGCGCGGCCCCAACCTCGTCCCCTTCATGAATAGGTCGGCCTAGACCCCGCGCGCGTCGTCGGGATCCGTCGGGGCCCGCGGGCCGCAGATCAGCCTCGGAGACCGGCGAAGGCGGCGCCGTAGAAGGCGATGAGGCGCGCGCCGACGATGGCGCCGATCCCGATCATCGACAGGGGCTTGAGGAGCGCGAGCGCCTTCGCGCGGCGGAGCGCTGCCAGCCCCTCGAGGAGGACCGCGCCGTGTGCGCACGCCTCCCCGAGGCGGCCCGTGCTCTCGCCGACGACGAGGGAACCGCGGACCTCCTCGGGGGTGTCGCGCCAGGCGGTGGCGAGGGGACGCCCCGCGCGCACCGCCTCCTCGGCGCGCACGAGGTCCCTCGCCACGCGGCCGCCGGCGCCGGCCGCGGCCGCGAGCGGGACGGCCTCGAGATGGGGGACCCCCGCATCGTGGAGCCAGCCGAGGGCCTCCAGGGCGCGCGCGTCGGCCTCGAGCACCGCGGCCTTCGTCAGGAACCGACGCAGGAGCCCGCCATCTTCGGCGGGCGCGCGGGGCCGGGACGCCGCGCGCCGCGCGAGCCGCGAGGCCAGGAGCAAGGCATGGGTCGGGACCAGGAGCGCCAGCGACCAGCACAACCCCGCGAGCGGGCGCCCGGCCACGAGATCGGGGATCGGCAGGAGCAGCGCGCCGAGGTGGGCGAGCACGACCGGGTACGCGACGGCGGCGGTCGTCTCCCTCCGCCGCCGGTCCTCCCGCTCGTGGCGCGTACGGAGCGCGTCAAGATTCTCCTCCAAGCGCCCCGACGCCTCCCCCGCGCGCACGCCCGCGAGATCGAGGCTCGGCACCACCCCGACGAGGGCGTCGCTCAGCGGGGTCCCCGAGGAGACCGCGTCACGCACCTCGTCCCAGCGGGGGCTCCGCGCGCCCGTGGCGCGTTCCACGGCTTCCGGCCAGGGGAGACCCGCGCCGTGGAGGACGGCCAGGTTGCGGTAGATCTCGGAGAGCGGGAGCGCCACGGGTCGATGGTAGCGCGGCGGGACCCGCGCGACGGCGCGGCGCGCCTCGCCCGACCCCGGGGCGCGTTTGCGCTCGCGGCTCCCCGGGGCCTACAATCGCGCGCTGCGGCCCCCTCCGCCGCCAGGACGCCCCCATGGCCGACGACAACGTCATCCAGTGCCCTACCTGCGGGAAGAAGTTCAAGCTCCCGGCGCGCCCCCCGGCCACCTTCGCCTGCACGCAGTGCGCCACGGTGATGGACCTCTCCGGCTTCCGGACCGAGGAGGCGGCGGCCCCGGCGCCGAGCGGACGGGCCGGCAGCGGACGCGCCGGTGGGGGTGGAGGCGGCGGGAGCGGTCGGGTCGGCGGCCGGACCAGCGGGGGCGCGGCGGCAGCCCGGGCGCGACGGGCGCGCGCCCAGGCGGCCGGAGACGACGACGAGGAGGGTGGCGGCCGGGGCGGGCTGCCGCCGAAGAAGAACAACAACGCGATCCTCTGGGGCTCGTTCGCGGGGATGGTCGTGGTGCTGTTCCTCGCCCTGGTGCTGCTGAACAAGAAGAAGGTGGACGAGGTCTCGAAGAAGCCGCCCGCGGGACCCGGGACCGCGGCCGCCGAGGAGCCGGCGGCGCCGCACACGCCCGCCGCGATGGGGAGCACGCCCCCGCCCCCCGGGACCGGGATGGACGGGACGGCGCCGGTGGAGCCCGGGGCCCCGTTGGCCGACGCGGGTGGCATGGAGAGCCCGGCCGCCATGGAGGACGGCGCGCCGTCGGAGCCTTCCGGCCCCTACGTCAACCCGAGCAAGGTGACCTTCGCCGCCCTCGGCCATCACCCCGAGTCCTCGGCCGAGGACAAGGCGCGCATCGACGAGCTCGTCCAGAAGGCGGTCTTCGAGAACGCGGGCCGCGACAGTCGGGACGCCGGGCACGAGCTGGTGTCCAAGTACGGTCTGAAGGCCGCGCCGCGCCTCATCAACGTGTTCGCGACGGTCAGCATGGGCGAGGGCTTCGGCGACATCCAGGGTCGCATGAAGTGCGGCGTCGCCGACGCCATCCTGCGCCGGATCGACGGCTACATCGAGCGCAAGAAGAGCCCTCGCGTCACCCCGATCAAGGCCACGAGCGACGCGAAGTGGGTCGAGAAGGTCGCCCGCTACTGGACCGCGTGGTGGCTCAACGGTGAGTGGAAGACGCCCAACAAGCCCTGGGACGACCGGGTGGACGGCAACCGCGAGGACGCGGCCGACAAGCCGGGCGGGGGCGCGCCGGCCGGCATGGGCGGCGACGGAGCCGAGGGCGGCGGGGACAAGTAGTGACCTCGGGTCGTCGCACGGAGGGACGACCCGCCGGGCCCGGCCCCGAGGCGCGTCCCTTCCGCCTGACGACGCGCTTCACGCCCCAGGGCGATCAGCCACGGGCCATCGAGTCCCTCGTGACCGGGGACCTGGCGGGGCGGTCCCACCAGGTCCTGCTCGGCGTCACGGGCTCCGGCAAGACGTTCACGGTGGCGAACGTGATCGCCCGGCTGGGACGCCCGACCCTCATCCTGGCGCCCAACAAGACGCTGGCGGCCCAGCTCTTCGACGAGTTCCGCGAGCTGTTCCCCGAGAACGCGGTGGAGTACTTCGTCTCCTTCTACGACTACTACCAGCCCGAGGCGTACCTGCCGGCCTCGGACACCTACATCGAGAAGGACTCGAGCATCAACGACCGCATCGACCGGATGCGGCACGCGGCCACCCGCGCCGTGCTCACCCGGCGCGACACCATCGTCGTCGCCAGCGTGAGCTGCATCTACGCGCTCGGCTCCCCCGCCGAGTACGCGGCGATGCACCTGTCGCTGCGCCGGGGGGAGAGGGTGGACCGGGACGAGGTGCTGCGCCGCCTGGTCAAGATCCAGTACCGCCGCGACGACCTCGAGCGCGGCCGGGCCACCTTCCGCGTCCGGGGAGACGTCCTCGAGGTCGGGCCCGCCGACCGGGACGACCGCGTGGTGCGGGTCGAGTGGTTCGGGGACGAGATCGACCGGATGGAGGAGGTGGACCCGCTGACGGGGGAGGTCCTGCGCGCCGTCGAGGAGGCGTCGTTCTACCCTTCGAGCCACCACGTCACGCGGGACGAGGCCCTCGTCCGCGCCTGCGACGCGATCGAGGTCGAGCTCGAGGAGCGCATCCGCTTCTACCGCTACGCGAAGAAGCCCGTGGAGGCGGACCGGATCGCGCGTCGCACGCGCTACGACCTCGAGCTCCTGCGCGAGACGGGCTTCTGTCCCGGCATCGAGAACTACTCCCGGCACCTCGACGGCCGCGCTCCGGGCGAGGCCCCGTGGACGCTGCTCGACTACTTCCCCGACGACTTCCTCCTCGTGGTGGACGAGAGCCACGTGACGATCCCGCAGGTCGGCGGGATGTTCGTCGGCGACCGCGTGCGGAAGGAGACCCTCGTCGAGCACGGCTTCCGGCTGCCGTGCGCGCTCGACAACCGCCCGCTGCGCTTCGAGGAGTTCGAGGGCCGCGTGCCCCGCGCCCTCTACGTGTCGGCGACCCCGGGCCCGTGGGAGCGCAAGAAGGCCGGCGGGATCGCGGCCGAGCAGGTGATCCGGCCCACGGGCATCGTGGACCCGCCCGTGGTGGTGCGACCCGCGAAGACGCAGGTGGACGACGTGCTGCACGAGATCCGGACGCGGGCCGCGCGCAAGGAACGGGTGCTCGTGACCACCCTGACGAAGCGCATGGCGGAGGAGCTCACCGAGCACCTCGCCGAGGTCGGGGTCAAGGTGCGCTGGCTGCACAGCGACGTCACCACCCTCGAGCGCGCCGAGATCCTGAAGGACCTCCGTCTCGGCGTGTTCGACGTCCTCGTCGGGATCAACCTGCTGCGCGAGGGCCTGGACCTCCCCGAGGTGTCCCTGGTCGCGGTGCTCGACGCCGACCGAGAGGGGTTCCTCCGGTCGGAGACCTCCCTCATCCAGACGTCGGGGCGCGCGGCGCGGAACCGGCACGGGATGGTGATCTTCTACGCCGACGCCGAGACGGGCTCCATGCGCCGGGCCCTTGGCGAGATGGAGCGCCGGCGCACGACGCAGCGCGCCTACAACCTCGCGCACGGCATCACCCCCCAGAGCGTGGTCCGGTCGATTCGCGACACCGTGGGCGAGGTCTACGCGGATCGCGACTACGTGGACCTGACCGGTCTGGACCGGGCGTCGGCCGAGGCGGACGCGCGCGACCGAGGGGCCCTCGAGCGACGGCGCGTCGAGGCCGACCAGGCGATGCGCAAGGCGGCGAAGGAGATGCGCTTCGAGGACGCGGCGAAGCACCGGGACGACGTGCGCCGGATCGAGCTGCTCCTGCTGAAGGTGGGCGACGAGGCCTCGGCAGCGACCCCGTCGGAGGAGGGAGCCTGACGCCGGGACGAGGCGACGAGACCGGGGCCGCGGTCGGCCTCCTCGGGCGTGCCGTCCCCCGTCCGGCCGGGCCTCCGGCGCCTCCTCCCCCCGCGCCCCCCACCTCCGCGGTCCCGTCCGTGCACATCCCGGTGACGTCCACGGGGGTTCCTGCGAGGATCCGCGCCCGCGCCCATGCGGCGGCGCACGGAGGGCCTCCATGGAACGTGCGATCCCCGTCCTCGGGCTCCTGACCATCGTCGGCATCGCCTGGGCGCTGTCCGACCGGCGGCGGGCCATCGACTGGCGGATCCTGGCGTGGGGCCTCTTCCTCCAGGGGCTCTTCGGATGGGTGGCGCTCCGCACCGTCGCGGGCCGCGCGAGCTTCGACTGGCTCGGCGCGCGGGTCACCGGGCTGCTCGGGTACTCCGAGGAGGGGGCGCGGTTCGTGTTCGGCCCCCTCGTGGACAACCCCGGGATCGGCTACGTGTTCGCGCTGAAGGTGCTGCCGACCATCGTGTTCTTCTCGTCGTTCATGAGCGTGCTGTACCACCTGCGCATCCTGCAGGTGGTCGTGCGCGGCATCGGGCTCGCGCTGCGCCACCTCATGCGCGTGTCCGGGGCGGAGGCCTTCAGCGCGGCCGCGAACATCTTCGTGGGGCAGACCGAGGCTCCCTTCGTGATCAAGCCGTTCCTGCCCCGCATGACCTCGAGCGAGGTGTTCTGCGTGATGACCGGAGGGTTCGCGACGGTGGCGGGGGGAGTCATGGCCGCCTACGTCTTCATGTTCAAGGATCATCCCACGTTCGGGAAGGACATCGCGGCGCACCTCCTCGGCGCCAGCGTCATGTCGGCCCCCGCGGCCCTCGTGCTCGCGAAGCTCATGCGCCCGGAGACGGAGGAGCCGGTCACGCGCGGGAACGTGCGCATCGAGATGGAACGGCCGTCGCGCAACGTGATCGACGCGGCGGTCGGAGGGGCGCGGGACGGCCTCGTGCTCGCGGCGAACGTGGCCGGGATGCTCGTCGCCTTCATCGGGCTCGTCGCGCTGGTGAACGCGGGGGTCGGGTGGGTGGGAGGGCAGCTCGGCGCCGACGCGGGGAGCCCCTGGACCCTGCAGCGGGGGCTGGGGGCCCTCTGCGCGCCCTTCGCCTGGCTCATGGGAGTGCCCTGGAGCGAGGCCGGGACCGTCGGCCAGCTCATCGGCGAGAAGACCGTGCTCAACGAGTTCCTCGCGTACGAGCACCTCTCGCGGATCACGGACCTGTCGCCGCGCTCCATGGTGGTGGCGACCTACGCGTTGTGCGGCTTCAGCAACTTCGCGAGCATCGCGATCCAGGTGGGGGGGATCGGGGCCATGGTGCCGAGCCAGCGGGAGACGCTCGCGAGGCACGGCCTGCCGGCCATGGTCGCCGGCACGCTCGCCTGCTTCATGACCGC
>CAZJJQ010000206.1:0-6896 GCA_964546345.1 uncultured Planctomycetales bacterium | reverse complement strand
GGCACGTTCTCGCGCCTCCGCTCGCCCCCCGCGCCCCCCCGAGATCCAAGACCATCGGCTCCCCCGCCGTCGCGCGATGCGAAGGCCCGCCGCGCCCGCCGAATCCGCGACTTCGGGGCGCTCCTGGCGCGCCCGGCGCACGGAGGCCGGCATCCCGGACCACGGTCGGGTTCGCTCGCCCAGCGACGCCACGGCGAGCGAGACGAATTCCTGTGATCCTCGCCTCGAAAGTTCCTAGGATGCGCCGCTCATCGCGGTCGTCCGTGCGCGGAGCGCGGCGCGATGACGGCCAAGAGCAGGGGCGCGCGGACGTTCCGCGGTCGAGCCGGCCCCCATGCCGTGCTCCCGTCGTCTGCCGACCGCGTCGCGGTCGGCCCGCGGGTCTCGGAGTCCTTGCCTCGATGGACCGCATCGTCCTCGCCTTCTCCGGAGGGCTCGACACCTCCTTCCTGGCCCTCTGGCTGCGGGAGACGCTCTCCGCGGACGTCGTGACCGTGTGCGTGGACACCGGCGGGTTCACCCCCACCGAGCTCGACAAGGTCGCCGCGCGCGCCCGCGAACTCGGCATCCGCGACCACCGCACGATCGACGGACGGCACGAGGTGTACGAGCGGTTCGTCTCCTACCTGATCAAGGGCGACTGCCTGCGCGGCGGGGTGTACCCCATGTGCGTCGGCGCCGAGCGCGTCGTCCAGGCCGAGACCGCGGTGAAGGTCGCCCGCCAGGTCGGGGCGAAGGGGATCGCCCACGGCAGCACCGGCGCCGGCAACGACCAGGTCCGGTTCGACGTCGCCATCCGGGCGCTGGCGCCCGAGCTCGAGATCCACGCGCCGGTCCGCGAGCTGAACTGGAGCCGCGAGCAGGAGACGGCCTTCCTCGCACAGCGGGGCGTGCACGTCCCGCCGAAGACCACCGCGTACTCGATCAACGTGGGCCTGTTCGGCACGACGATCGGCGGCAAGGAGACGCACGACGCGTGGACGATGCCTCCGGAGGAGGCGTACACGATGACGCTTCCCGTCGAGAGGACCCAGGCTGCGGCGGAGGAGCTCGTGATCTCGTTCGAGGCGGGCCTGCCGACCGCGCTCGACGGCGCGAAGATGGACGGGGTGACCCTGCTGCGCACGCTCGCGGAGCGGGCGCGCCCGCACGGGATCGGGCGCGGCATCCACGTCGGCGACACGATCCTCGGGCACAAGGGGCGCCTCGCGTTCGAGGCCCCCGCCGCGGTGCTCGTGATGACGGCGCACCGCGAGCTCGAGAAGCTGGTCCAGACGAAACAGCAGGGCCAGTGGCGCGACGCCGTCGGGCAGTGCTACGGCGGGATGCTCCACGAGGGCCTCTACTACGACCCCGTGATGCGCGACCTCGAGGCGTTCCTCGACTCGGTCAACGCGCGCGTCACGGGCGACGTCCGCGTCCGCATGCACCGCGGCAACCACGACGTCGTCGGGATGCGCTCCCCGCACAGCCTCTTCGACACGAAGGTGGCGACGTACGGCGAGGGGGCGAAGGCCTGGACCGGCGCGGACGCCGCCGGGTTCTGCAAGATCTTCGGCGTCCCGTCCATGCTCGCGTCCCTGCGCGACCGAAGGAGCTCCTCGTGAAGATCCGCGCCCACAAGCTCGGCAGCGTCGTCTCCCGCCTCAACCTCGACCACGAGGTCGAGATCAGCCGGATGTGCGAGGCCCGCTCGGGCCAGGTCGTGGTCGTCCGCGCCCTGGAGGAGAAGCGGGTGTACGACCAGCTCGAGCTCACGAGCGGCCGCATGGCGCACGTGGGCAAGGGCGACGTGATCGTCGGGGCGCTCGGCCGCCGCGACGCCCTGCGCGGCTTCCAGGGCATCGTCCCGGCGCAGGTGCGCGCGGGCGACACGCTCCACCTGCTCAACCTCGGCGGCGTCATCGGGCAGGCGGTCTCGGAGAACCGGGACTTCGGCCACCCGCTGCGGTGCGAGGTGCTCGGGATGGCGGTGAAGGACGGCAAGGGCCTCAACATCGCGGACGCGGCGCTCCCGATGGCCCCGCACATCTCGCCGGCGGACTGCCCCCCGATCATCGTGGTGTCGGGCACGTGCATGAACGCGGGCAAGACGGTTGCCTGCTGCGAGATCATCGCCAAGCTGACGGCCCGGGGCTACGCATGCGCCGGCCTCAAGATGTCGGGCGTCGCGTGCCAGAAGGACCTCCTCAACATGGAGGACCACGGCGCCCTGGCGACGCTCTCGTTCCTGGACTGCGGTCAGCCCAGCACGGCGGGGATGGCCGACGTCGCGCCCATCGCGAAGGGCCTGCTCCGGGCCATCGCGGCGGAGACGCGCGAGGACCTCGACGTGGTCGTCGTCGAGATGGGCGACGGCATCATCGGCGCGTACGGCGTGCGTTCGGTCCTCGAGGACCAGGAGATCCGCAAGCTGTTCCTGGCCCACGTCCTGTGCGCGAACGACCTCGTCGCCGCCTGGGGCGGCGTGCAGTTCCTCAAGGGCATGGGCCTCGGCGTGGACGTGATCGCCGGCCCCGCGACCGACAACGACGTCGGCATCCGCTACGTCACCAACGAGCTGGGCATCCCCGCGGCGAACGCCCGCGTCGAGCCGGACCGGTTCGTGGACCTCGTGGAGCAGAAGGCGTTCGGGACGCTGCCCGCATGAGCAGGCTCCGGGTCGCCATCGTCGGAGGCACCGGCTACGGCGGGATGGAGCTCCTGCGCTGGCTCCTCGGGCACCCCGAGGCCACGGTCACCGCGATCACGAGCCGGACCGAGACCGGGGCGGTCGGCGACGTCCACCCCCACCTCCGCGGCCAGACCGACCTGCGCTTCACGGCCGAGAAGGCCGTGGACCTGGCACGGAGCAACGACGTCCTCTTCTTCGCGACGCCCCACGGCGTCGCGCGGAAGGAGGTGCCGGCGGTGCTCGAGGCGAGCCGCACCGTGAAGGTGATCGACCTCAGCAACGACTGGCGCCTCGACGCCCTGACGAGCCCGGACGCCTGGGCGGCCCACCACGACCAGCCCCTCCCCGAGTGGCTCCCGCCTGCGGCGTACGGCCTGCCCGAGTGTGGCGGACGCGCCGAGGTGCGGAGGCCGGGCTGCCGCCTGGTCGCCAACCCGGGCTGCCACGCCTCCGCCGCCCTGCTGGCCCTCCACCCTCTCGCCCGGGCCGGGCTCTGGCTCGGCCGCCCCCGGCCGGCCGTGGTGTCGGTGACGGGCTCGTCCGGGTCCGGCGCCACCCCCTCCCCGGGCACGCACCATCCCGAGCGCTTCGCGAACTTCCGGGCCTACAAGCCGCTCGAGCACCAGCATCAGCGCGAGATCGAGGTCGCGCTGGCCACCTTCGGCGGGGCGCATGCCCCGATCGTGGACTTCGTCCCCTGCTCGGGCCCCTTCTCGCGCGGCATCGGCAGCACCACGATCCTCGACCTCGGCGAGCGGCTCGTCCGGGGCACGGGCGGCGACGCCGAGGCCCTCGACGACGCGGAGGCCCTCGAGCTCGTGCGCGGCGCCTTCCGCGCCGCCTACGCGGCCGAGCCCTTCGTGCGCCTCGTCCCCGAGACCCCGGAGGTGCGCGCCGTGACGTACACGAACCTCGCCGACGTCGGCGTCACCGTGCGTGCGGGCACCGTGTGCGTGACCGTCGCCATCGACAACCTCGGCAAGGGGATGGCGGGCACCGCGGTGCAGAACATGAACCTGCTGTGCGGCCTCGACGAGACCACGGGCCTGCGCCGGGCGGGAGGCGGGCTGTGACCCCCATGCAGGACCCTCTGTCCGCGCGGGCCGCCCGCGACCGCCTCGAACGGGCGGTGGGGCCCCTGGCGCACGGCACGACGGAGATCCGAGCCGAGGAGGACCGCTGGCAGGTCCCCACCTACGCGAAGTGGCCCGTCGCGGTCGTCTCGGGCCGCGGGTGCACCGTCGCCGACGCCGAGGGGAAGACGTACCTCGACCTCTACGGCGGGCACGCGGTGGCGCTCGCGGGCCACTGCCACCCGAGGCTCGTCGCCGCCATCCAGGCGCAGGCCGAACGCCTGCTCTTCTACAGCCAGGTCGTCTACAACGACGTGCGTGCCGCGGCCGCCCGCGCCCTGTGCGCGCTCGCCCCCGAGGGGCTCCGGCGGGTGTTCCTGTGCAACAGCGGCACGGAGGCGAACGAGACGGCGCTCAAGCTGGCGCGCAAGGCCACGGGCCGCAAACGCGTCGTGAGCCTGCGCGACGGGTTCCACGGCCGCACGCTCGGCGCCCTCGCGGCGACGGGGCTCGGCAAGTACCGCGACCCGGCCTACCCCCTGCCGACCGAGCACGACTTCGTCCCCTACGGCGACCTCGGCGCGCTCGAGGCCGTCGTCGGCGCGGAGACGGCGGCCGTGATCCTCGAGCCGATCCCGTCGATGGGCGGGATCCGCGTGGCCCCGAAGGCCTACTTCGAGGGCCTCCGCGCCCTGTGCACGCAACGAGGCGCCCTGTTGATCTTCGACGAGGTCCAGACGGGCTTCGGCCGTACCGGGACCCGGTTCGCCGGGGAGACGCTCGGAGCGACCCCGGACCTCATCACCGGGGCGAAAGGCGCGGGCGGCGGCGTGCCGGCCGGCGTCGTGTTCGTCCGCGAGGACCTCGCCGCGCGCGTGAAGGTCGGCGAGCAGGGCACCACCTTCGGCGGCGGCCCGCTCGCGTGCGCGTCGATCGCCGCCACGGCGAGGACGATCGTCGAGGAGGACCTGCCCGGGAACGCCCGCCGCGTCGGCGACGCCCTCCGATCGGCCCTCGAGCGCGTGCCCGGGGTCGCCTCCGTCGCGGGTCGCGGGCTCATGCTCGGCATCAACCTCGATCGCCCCGCCAAGGGCGTGATCCACGCGCTGATCGAGCGGGGCTTCCTCACCGGCTCGTGCGAGGCGGTGCCGGAGCAGATCCGTCTCCTGCCGCCGCTGGTCCTCACGGAGGCCGAGGCGGCGACGTTCGTGGTGGCCCTGCGGGAGGTGCTCGCCGCCTCCGTCGCGGCGGGGACGCCCCCGCCGCACGCCTGAGGCCCCGGGGACCCGACCATGCCCGAGCGCCCGCTCCCCTTCCCGGACCGCTCCTTCCTCTCCCTGCGCACCCTCCCGCAGGCCGACTGGCTGCGCCTCCTCGAGGACGCCGAGATCCTCTCGGGCCCGCGGGGACGCGAGCCGCTGCTCCGCGGCAGGCGGTTCGGGATGGTCTTCTACAACTCCTCGCTCCGGACGCGGACCTCGTTCGAGGTCGGTTGCTTCGACCTCGGGGCCCACGCCGTCTACCTCCAGGTGGGCGGAGGCCTGTGGAAGCTCGAGCACCGCGACGGCGCGGTGATGGACGGCGACGCCGCCGAGCACGTGAAGGAGGGCGTCGGCGTGCTCTCCCGCATGGTGGACGGCCTCGGGCTGCGGACCTTCGCCGGGCTCGAGGACGCCGCGGAAGACGCACGCGATCCGGTGCTCCACGCCGTCGCGCGGGCGGCCTCGGTCCCCGTCCTCAACCTCGAGTCCGCCGTGGACCACCCCCACCAAGGGCTCGCCGACGCCATGATCCTCCGCCGCCGCCTCCGCGGCGCGAAGGCGCGCGTGGTGGTCCAGTGGGCGCCGCACGTGAAGCCCCTGCCCATGGCCGTGCCGAGCGCCGCCTGCCTCGCGTTCGCGCGCGAGGGGCACGAGGTGGTGCTCGCCCACCCGGAGGGGTTCGACCTCCCGGCCGGCGTGGTGGCCGACGCGCGGCGGCTCGCCGCGGAGACCGGCGGGTCCTTCACGGTCGTGCACGACCGCGCGAAGGCCCTGCGGGGCGCCCGCGCCGTCTACGTGAAGGCCTGGGGCGCCGCCGCCGGGTACGGGGACGCCCAGGCCGCCGCGAAGGCCCGCGCGGCGCACGGCGCCTGGATGTGCACCGAGGCCTCCCTCGCCGCCACCGCCGACGCGATCGTCATGCACTGCCTCCCCGTGCGTCGCAACGTCGTCATCGCCGACGAGGTCCTCGACGGGCCGCGTTCCGTGGTCCTCGAGCAGGGAGAGTGCCGCCTGCACGTCCAGAAGGCGACCCTGTGTCGCGCGATGGGAGTCCGCCCGTGAACGACATCACCCTCCTCAAGCAGGCCCTGCCCTACCTCCGCCACCACAAGAAGAGCACCATGGTGGTGAAGCTCGGGGGCGAGATCGCCGCCAACCGGGACGCGCTGCGCTCGCTCGCGGAGGACGTCTCCCTGCTCACCCACGTGGGCATCCGCATCGTCCTCGTCCACGGCGGAGGCCCGCAGGCGACGGAGATGCAGAAGCGCCTCGGGCTCGAGCCCGTCATGGTCGGGGGCCGCCGCGTCACCGACGAGGCGACCCTCGACGTCGCGAAGATGGTGTTCGCGGGCAAGATCAACACCGACATCCTCTCCGCCCTGCGCGGCCAGGGCGTGTCCGCCGTCGGCCTCTCCGGCGTGGACGGCGACATCCTCCATGCGACCCGCCGCCCCCCCACCGAGGTCGTCGATCCGGCCACCGGAGCCAGCCGCGTGGTGGACTACGGCCTCGTGGGCGACATCCGGGGCGTGGACACCTCGCTCCTCCGGCTGCTGCTCGAGAACAAGTACGTCCCCGTGCTCGCCTCCCTGGCTTCCGACGGCGCGGGCAACATCCTCAACATCAACGCCGACACGGTGGCGAGCGTGCTCGCCAAGGACCTCCAGGCGAGCAAGCTCGTGATCCTCACGGGCGTCCCCGGCCTGCTGCGCGACAAGGCGGATCCCTCCTCCCTGATCACCCGCATCACCACCGAGCAGGCGAAGGCGGCGATGAAGGACGGCTCGGTCGCCGGAGGCATGCTCCCCAAGCTCAAGGCGCTCGTGGACGCCGTCGAGGGCGGCGTGGGCCGCGGGCACATCCTCTCGGGCACCCAGCCGGGGGCGA
>CAZJJQ010000205.1:0-6920 GCA_964546345.1 uncultured Planctomycetales bacterium | reverse complement strand
CTGAGAGGCTGGGAAGGAATCGAAGATTCCGGCACGGCCTCGAAGGGCGGGCCTGAAAGGTCCGCCCGCCGAGCGGGTTTCCGGGGGGCTCGGCCCCCCGAAACCGAGCGTAGGCGATGGAGGGCGTCGGCGCACGGATTCTCGACGGGGAGGCGCGGAAGCAAGTACCCTGCGGCCCCATGCGGGGTCCGATCGAGGTGCCTTCCGGGAGCGCTTGGCTGGTCGACGCCTACGGGTGCGACCCCGAGCGGCTCCGTTCGACTGCCGGGCTCGAGGCCCTCTTCGGGGGGATCGTCGCCGACCTCGGGCTCCACCCGATCGGGCCTCCCCGCTGGCACGTGTTCCCGTCGCCGGGCGGCGTCACGGGCTTCCTGCTGCTCTCGGAGTCGCACCTGTCGGTCCACACGTTCCCCGAGCGCGGGTTCGCGGCCCTCGACCTCTACTGCTGCCGCCCGCGTCCCCCGTGGGACTTCACGAAGGAGCTCGAGGCGCGGCTCGGCGCGGCACGAGTCACGGTGCAGCACGTCGCGCGCGGGGAAGGCGGCGCGCCGTGACCCTGCGGACCGTGCCCTGCCCGGGATGCGGCGCCACGCTCACCTTCATGAGCGCGGCCTCGATCTGCATCGTCTGCCCGTACTGCGGGGGCGGGTCCATGCGGACGGACCGCGCCCTCGAGTCGTTCGGGACCGTGGCGGAGCTCGCGCCCATCGAGTCGCCCCTCGAGCTCTACCAGACGGGGAGACACGCGGGCGTCGGCTTCACGGCCGTGGGCCTGATCCAGCTCGACCACGGCGCGGGCCCCTGGAACGAGTGGTGCCTGCTGTTCGACGACGGCACCTGGGGCTGGTACGCGGAGGCCCAGGGCCAGACGCTCTTCACGCGCCGCGTCGAGGGCGTCGCCGCCCCGGTGTTCTCCGAGCTCGCCCCCGAGCAGGCGCTCGACCTCCCCGGCCACGGCCGCTTCGTGGTCGCCGAGGTCGGCGAGGCGAGGATCACGTCCGCGCGCGGCGAGCTGCCGATGCGCGTGCTCCCCGGCGCGACCGTGCACTACGCCGACCTGCGCTCGGCGAGCGGCGGCTTCGGCACGCTCGACTACGGGCCCGGGATCACGCTGGAGGCCGCGTACGTCGGCAAAGGGGTCGATCCCGCCGAGTTCGGCCTCGATCCCGCGAAGGCCGTGCGCGCCGAGCGGCGCGTGGAGGCGAAGCGGCTCCAGTGCGCCCAGTGCGGCGGCGCGGTGCGCCTGCGCGACGAGGCCTCGGTCCGCGTGGTCTGCGAGTCCTGCGGCACGTTGCTCGCTCCCGACGCGGAGGGGACGCGGGCGCTCGGCAAGGCCGCCGTGCTCGACCGCAAGCCCGTGATCGCGCTCGGGACGAAGGGCACGCTGCGCGGCACGGCGTACGAGGTCCTGGCGTTCCTCGTGCGCTCCGTCACCGTGGACGGCATCCGCTACCCGTGGAGCGAGTATCTCCTCCGCACCCCGAAGGGCGCCTACCACTGGCTGGTCGAGTCGAGCGGGCACTGGACGCTCGCGATCCCGGCCGACCTGGGACGCGCGAAGATCGGCTCGGGCACCGCCATGCTCGGGGGCAGGACGTTCCGGCACTTCCAGGGCGGGGACGCGGTGGTGGACCACGTCCAGGGCGAGGTGTACTGGACCGTGGCCGTGGGGGAGAAGGTCCGCGTGGCCGACTACGTGGACCCGCCCTTCCTGCTCTCCGTGGAGCGGTCGGGGAAGGAGACGAACGTCTCCCTCGGGGAGTACCTCCCCGTCGAGGAGGTCGCCGCCGCCTGGAAGACCACGGTGCCCCTGCGCGCCCCCGTCGGGGTCGCGCCCGCGCAGCCCAACCCCTTCGTCGGCTCCAAAGGGAAGTTCTGGGGCGCGGGGTGCCTCATGACCGTCCTCCTCGGCGTGCTCATGGCGGTCGTCGCCGGCACGGCGGGCGGCGGGAACGTGGGGATGCTCTTCCCCGGCACGGTGATCGCGTTCGCGCTCCTCCTGCCCGCCATCGTGGTCCAGACGCGCTCGAGCGGCTTCGAGGTGAAGCGATGGGCCGACAGCGACCATCCCATGACCAGCTCGTCCGACGACGACGACTGACGGAGCCCCATCGTCCATGGCCGACAAGAAGCTCCTCGCGTACTGGATCTACGGCGGCACCGTGCTCGTGCTCTACGGGCTCGGCGGCGCCCAGGGCTGGTGGAAGAACCTCGTCCGTTTCGAGGGGACCCGATGGATCGGGTCCGGCGGCTCGGGGTACGGCGGCAGCAGCGGTGGCGGCAGCGGCTGGTCCGGCGGCGGCGGCTTCCGCGGAGGCAAGTGACATGGGCCTACGACTCGCACTCTGGCATCCGGTCGCGGCCGCGGGTGACATGAACGTCATCGACGGCACGCTCTACCACCTGGGGATGGCCGTCCTGTACGGCGTGCTCGGGATCGTGATGTTCGCGATCGCGCTGAAGATCATCGTCAAGGTGAGCCCGTTCGCGATCCGCAAGGAGATCGAGGAGGACCAGAACACGGCGCTCGGCATCGTGATCGGGGCGATCTTCATCGGCCTCGCGATCATCCTGGCCGCCGCCATCCAGGGATGAGGCTCCGCCTCGTCTTCCTGACCGTCTTCGTGATCGCGGCGTGCGGGCTCGGCTACGAGCTCGTGGCCGGCTCCCTCGCGTCCTACCTGCTGGGCGACTCCGTCGCGCAGTTCTCGACGGCCATCGGGCTCTACCTGTTCGCGCTCGGCGTCGGGGCCTGGCTCAGCAAGTTCGTCGGCGCGCGCCTGGTCCCGCGGTTCGTGGACCTCCAGTGCGCGATCGCGGTGCTCGGCGGCACCTCGGCGGCCGTCCTCTTCCTCGCCTTCGCCGCGGGACGCCTGTTCCGCCCCGTCCTGTACGGGGAGATCCTCGCCGTCGGCACCCTGGTGGGCCTCGAGATCCCGCTCCTCCTCCGGATCCTCAAGGACGAGATGGAGTTCAAGGACCTCGTCTCGCGCGTCCTCACGTTCGACTACGTCGGCTCCCTCCTCGTCGCGCTCGCGTTCCCGCTCGTGCTCGTGCCGCGGCTCGGCCTCGTGCGGACCGCCATGCTCCTCGGCCTCCTCAACGCGTTCGTCGGCCTGTGGAGCACCTACATCTTCGAGGAGCGGCTGCCGCGCCCCTTCGGCCTGCGGCTGCGCGCCGCCCTCGCGATCGGGATCCTCTCCCTCGGGATGGCCTTCGGCGAGCACGTCACGCTCCACGCCGAGACGACCCTGTTCGCCGACGAGGTGCTCTACGCACGCTCCACGCCCTACCAGCGCATCGTGGTGACGGGCAACGACAACGGCTTCGCCCTGTGGCTCAACGGGGCCCTCCAGTTCAGCAGCGCGGACGAGTACCGCTACCACGAGGCCCTCGTCCACCCCGTCATGGCGCTGTCCGAGGAGCCGCGGCGCGTGCTCGTGATGGGCGGAGGCGACGGCCTGGCGGTGCGGGAGGTCCTCAAGCACCGCGAGGTCGAGCGGGTGACGCTCGTGGACATCGACCCCGCCATGACCGGGCTCTCCGGGGAGGTGGAGCGGCTCGCGGTCCTGTCGGGCCGTTCCCTGTCCGACCCCCGCGTCACGGTGGTCAACGACGACGCCATGCACTGGCTCGACGGCGCGCCGGGGACGTTCGACGTCGCCATCGTGGACTTCCCCGACCCCGCCTCGTTCGCGGTCGGCAAGCTCTACACGACGCGCTTCTACGAACGTCTCCAGCGCGTGCTCGCCCCCGATGGCGTGGTGGTCGTGCAGTCCACCTCCCCCTTCCACGCCCGGAGGAGCTTCTGGTGCGTGGTCAAGACGCTCGAGGCCTCGGGGCTCGCGACGCTGCCCTACCGCGCGTTCGTCCCGTCCTTCCGCGGGGACTGGGGGTTCGTCCTCGCTTCGCGTCGGCGCCTCGACGTCCCGACGAAGGTCCTGCCCGGGCTGCGCTCGCTCGACCTCCCCTCGATGCGGTCGATGTTCGTCCTGCCTCCCGACCTCGGCCCCGTGCAGGTCGAGGTGAACCGGCTCGACAACCAGATCCTCGTGCGGACCTACGAGGAGGAGGCGAAGTCGTGGTCGTGAGGGGAGACGGGCCCGGGCCCGCCCCGTCGCGACGGGACGTGCTCCGCCTGGGCGTCGGCGCGGCGGCGCTCTTCGGGCTGCCCTCCTGCGGCAGCGGTCGCACGATCGAGGGGGGCCTCGTGGGGGCGTCGGACGCCCGGGGTCACTGGCTGCGCGACGGGGCACCCGGCGGGCCCGAGACCCCGACCGAGGACGTGCCCGTCCTCGTGGTGGGGGGCGGCATCGCGGGCCTCTCCGCCGCGTGGAAGCTCGCGCGGGCGGGCGTTCACGACGTGCGCCTGCTCGAGCTCGAGGACGTGCTGGGCGGCACCGCGCGCAGCGGACGGAACGCCGTCTCCGCCCACCCCTGGGGCGCCCACTACGTCCCCGTGCCCACCCGGGAGGAGCGCGCGCTCGGCGAGCTGCTCCTCGAGGTGGGGGCCATCACGGGCTTCGACGCGCAGGGGCGCGCCGTGCCGCACCCCGACCATCTCTGCCGCGCGCCCGAGGAGCGGCTCTTCGCGGACGGGCGCTGGCACGAGGGGCTGTTCCCGAAGGAGGTGGCCACCGCCGAGGACCTCGCGCAGATGGACCGGTTCCAGGCCAAGGTGGCCGCCCTGGCCGCGCGTCGCGACGACGCGGGCCGGCGCGCGTTCGCCGTGCCCGTCGCGCGGTCCGCGCGCGATCCCGATCTGCTCGCGCTCGACGGGCTCTCCATGGCCGCCTGGATGGCGCGCGAGGGGCTCACGGCCCCGCTGCTGCGCTGGTGGGTCGAGTACGCCTGCCGCGACGACTTCGCCTGCCTCCTCGAGACGACGAGCGCGTGGGCCGGCCTCCACTACTTCGCGGCGCGCATCGCCGTGCCGGGCGACGAGCCCGCCCCGTTCCTCACCTGGCCCGAGGGCAACGGCCGGCTCGTGGCGCACCTCTCCACCTCCGTGAAGGACCGGGTGGTCCCCGGGGCCGTCGTCACCTCCGTGGAGCCGGGAAGCGACCGCGTCGTCGTGCGCTGGGTGGAAGCCGCGACCCGCGCGCGGCGGCGCACGACCGCCGAGCACGTGATCTGCGCGCTCCCGCGCTACGCCGCCCGGCGCGTCGTGCAGGGCCTTCCGGACGACGGGGGCGTCTTCCGCACGAGCCCCTGGGTGGTGGCCAACCTGACGCTCGACGTCGAGCCGGCCTCGCCGGGCTACCCGACCGCCTGGGACAACGTGCTGCGGGACAGCGACGCCCTCGGGTACGTCGTGGCGACGCACCAGTCGGATCGCGCCGCGCGCGACACGGTCTGGACCTGGTACCGGCCCTTCCCCGAGGCGGACACGGCCGCGGCCCGTCGCCGCGTGCTCGCGACGCCGTGGTCGGGGTGGCGCGACGAGGTCCTGCGCGATCTCGGGCCCGCGCACCACGAGCTCGAGCGGCGGATCGTCTCCCTCGACGTCCTGCGCTGGGGCCACGGGATGGTCCGGCCCGAGCCCGGGTTCCTCTTCGGCCCCGCGCGCGCGCGCGCGGCGCAGCCGCGCGGCCGCGTGCACTTCGCGGCCGCCGACCTGGGAGGGCTTCCCCTCTTCGAGGAGGCGCAGTGGGCCGGCGTGCGCGCCGCGGAGGAGGTGCTCGCCGCCCGCGGCGTCGCCTTCACCTCGTCCCTGTGACCGCCGCCGCCGTCGCCGCCCCGCGGATCCGCAACGGCTGGGTGTTCTCGCCGGCCCTCGACCTCGCCGTCTTCGTGGGCCCCCTCCTGCTCGCCGGGGCCCTCGTCGCGGGGGCGGCGCTCTCGGGCCGACTCCACGACGAGGTGCCGCCGTGGGCGTTCTTCGTCCTCGTCGTCGCCTGCGACGTGGCCCACGTCTGGGGCACCCTCTTCCGCGCCTACCTCGATCCGGGGGAGCGACGCCGTCGCTCCGGCCTCCTCCTCGGGGTGCCGCTCGGGTGCCTCGCGCTGGGCACCCTGCTCTACGCGCAGGACGCCTCCACCTTCTGGCGCGTGCTCGCCTACGTCGCCGCCTTCCACTTCGTGCGGCAGACCTGGGGCTGGATGTCCGTCTCCGCGCGCCGCGCGGGCGAGACGGACCGCCTCGACCGCGCGCTCGACCGCGCCGCGATCTACGCGTCCACGCTGTGGCCGCTCCTCTGGTGGCACGCGCACCTGCCGCGGCCCTTCGTGTGGTTCGTGGACGGCGACTTCGCCGCGGGGGTGCCGGGCGTCGCCGCCGACGTGGGGCTCGTCCTCCACGCCGCCATCCTCCTCGCGTGGATCGTGCGCCAGGGCGTGCGGCTCGCCGGCCGGCGCCCCGTCAACCTCGCGAAGGCGCTCGTGCTCGCCACGACCTGGCTCGCCTGGGTGGGGGGGATCGTGCTGCTCGAGAGCGACCTGGCCTTCACCGCGACGAACGTGCTCGCGCACGGCATCCCGTACGTCCTGCTCGTGCACCGCGTGGGTGCGCAGCGCCTCCGAGCGGGCCCGCGGGCGCTCGCGCGGCTGTTCCGCCCCTCCCGGATCGTCCCGTTCGTGGGGGTCCTCGTGGGCCTCGGCTACCTCGAGGAGACCCTCTGGGACGGGTTCGTCTGGCACCAGCACCCCGAGCTGTTCCCCCTGCCCGCCGTGCACCTCCCCGAGGCGCTCCTCGGCATCGTGGTGCCGCTGCTCGCCGTGCCCCAGGCGACCCATTACGTCCTCGACGCGTTCCTCTGGCGCCCGGGCCGGGACCCCTCCCTGCGTGAGGCGCTCGACCTGCCCTCCCCCGCGGCGGCCGTTCCCTGACCGGCACGGGTCGCGGCGCGCGCCGGTCGGGGCCCCGCCCCCCCCCCCCCCCCCCCCCCCCCCCCCCCCCCCGGGGGGGGGGGGGGGGGGGG
>CAZJJQ010000204.1:0-6926 GCA_964546345.1 uncultured Planctomycetales bacterium | reverse complement strand
GCCGGCGAGCGCGCGCCGCGACGCCTCCGTGTCGAGGTCGGCCAGCGCCACGAGCGCGGCCCGCTCGCTCGCATAGGCGGTGTCGTCGTGGCGACCCCCCGTCGAGCGCCATCGCGCGACGAGGTCGTCCACCGCGTCGGCGCGCGCCACGGACGCGAGCGCGACCAGCGCGCACAGCGCCGCGAGCAGCCCCCCGACCGCCCGCAGGGGGCGGGCGGAGCGGGCCGACCGGGAGGTGGGGGGGCGCGGGGGGGAGAAGGCCATCTCCAGGATCCAAACGCCGCGGGGCCGGGGCCGCCGAGGGCCCTACTCGCGCTTCTTCGGCAGGTAGGGGTGGGGGCGCTTGCGCAGGATCTCGACGTCGATCAGCACGTCGCACGCCTCCAGCCGATCGACGACGTCCATCCCGGCGATCACGGTGGCGAAGAGGGGGAAGCCCAGCTGATGCAGGTCGTCCTTCGGGGCGGTCATCACGAAGAACTGGCTCCGCACGCGCCGTTCGGGGTCCATCGCGAACCCCACCGCCCCGCGGAAGAACCGGTGGCGCGCGTTGACCTCGGGCGCGATCCACCACGAGGAGCCCCCGCTGCCCGCCGCGTCGCACCCCTGCGCGCGGCTCGTGGGGTCGCCTCCCTGCGCGATGCCGGCGGCGATCACGCGATGGAACAGCGTGCCCGCGTAGAAGGGCTTCCCGTCCGCTGCCTTCGTGGCCTCCGCGAGGTGGACGAACTGGGCGACGGCGTCGGGCACGTCGTCCTCGAGGAGGCGGAGGTAGACGTCCCCGCGGGACGTGCGCAGGCGGGCGACGGGGAGGTCGTCCTTCGCCGCCTCCTCCTCCCGGAGCCGGCGCTCCCGCGAGAGCAGGTCGGCGAGCTCGCGCGCCTTCGCGGCGCTGGCCTCCTGGGCCGCGCGGGCCTGCGGGGGCACGAGGCGCGCCACGGCCTGGAACGCCTGCTCGGTGAGCGCGTACCGCTCCGACTCCGCCGCGAGCCGACCGAGGAGCACGTAGTCCTCCACGTCGCCCGGGCCCTCGCGACCGAGCGTCGCGGCCTCCATCAGGGTGGTCGCCTCGAGCCCGCGGTTGAGGGCGCGTTGGCCCTTCGCGAGGGCCCGCAGGTCGGCGTGCGTGAGCGGCTCGCGCTCGCCGATCCACCGGAGCGCGCCGACCAGGTCTCGCTCCAGGGGCTCGTCGCGTTTCGGCGTCTCTCCCCCGCCGGGCCCGTCCCAGACGGCGTCGATCGCGAGCGCCATCGCGTGCGCCGTCTCGCCCTTCCGCGTGAGCTCCGCGTCGGCGGCGAGCATCGCCTCCCACGCGCTCTTCGAGAAGGCGCCGGGGCCGTCGGGCTGCTCGAGCCCCCGCGCCACCGCCCACCGCTCCGCCGAGGCCACCGCGGCGGGCAGGGTGCCGTCCGAGGACGTCAGCTCGAGCCCGCGGGGAAGCGTGAGATAGGGGGGGCTGCGGCCGGGCTGGGTCCACACCGCGAACCAGCGCAGCGGGGGCGGGGTCTTCCCCGTCACCCCCAGCGTGGGCAGGGGGAGGGCCAGCTCGAACGTCGAGGCGTGCGCGAGCCCCGCCGTGCGGGCGACCGCGGGTACCTCGACCCGTTGCCAGGTCTTCCCCTCCGGGACGTAGCGGCGAACGAGGAGATGGGGGCGGTTGTGCTCGAACGGCTCGACCTCGAACCACAACGCGCCCTCTCCCGCGATGCCCCCGTCAGCGCCCCCCGGCTTCGTGTAGAGGGAGAACCGCCCCTGGTGGGGCCACGGGCGACCGGTCGCGGCCGCGACGAGCAGGGTGCCCCGCACCTGCTTCATGCGGACCTCCGGGCCGCCCGGTCCGAACGGGAACGAGGTAGCGTCCTGCCACTCCGTCGGGAGCGCGAGGCCGTCGAGGTCGATCGGCATCCCGGTCGGCACCGTGACGTCGTGCTCGGCCGGGGCCGGCGGCGCGGGCGCCCCCGGGGGCGGGGGCGGCGGCTCCGAGCCCGCGGCCCCCCGGGAGGGCGCGAGCCCCCGGACAAGGGCCGCGAGCAGGAGGGCGAGTCGGGGCGCAGGGCGGACCATCCGGGCATGGTACCCATCCCGGGTCGGCCGAACGGGGCGGACCGCCGTCCCCCACGCGACGGCCCTGCGACGGAGGGGCGGGCGCCCGGGGAGGCGTCCGGTCTGACACCTTCCGTGACCTCCTCCCTACACTCTGCCGGCCGCTCCCGCCGGGGGAGCGGATCCCGCCGATCCGACGGAGCTGCCATGGCCCTCTCTGCCGCCGACCTTCGCACCCTGCGGTCGGAGTTCCCCGCGCTCGCGCGGCGGCGGCGGGGGTTGCCCCCGATCTACCTCAACAACTCCTGCATGACGCTGCGTCCCCGAAGCGTGATCGACGCGATCGACCGCTACTACACCGAGTTCCCCACCTGCGGCGGGGGGCGGGTGGAGGCCTCCTCGAAGCTCCACAACTGGTTCACGGAGGAGCTGCGCGAGCACGAGGTCGCGGCCCGGGAGGCCCTGCGCGGCCTCGTGAACGCGCGCAGCCCCGACGAGATGGTCTGGACCCGCAACACGACGGAGGCGATCAACCTCCTCGCCCGCGGCCTCCGGCTCGAGCCCGGCGACCGCATCCTCCTCTGCGAGCGCGAGCACAACAGCAACCTCGTCCCCTGGCTGGAGGTGGAGCGGCGGCTGCGGGAGCGCGCGGGCGACCCCGCCCTGCCCGTGCTCGACTTCTTCGAGCTGGCGCCCGACGGCGCCTTCGACCCCGCCCGGGCCCTCGCGCACGTCCGGCCGGGCGTCAAGGTCGTGGCCGTGGGCCACGCGAGCAACCTCGACGGGACCACCATCCCCGACGAAGGGCTGCGCGCGCTCTCCGACGCGGCGCACCGCGTGGGCGCGATCCTCGCGGTGGACGGCGCCCAGAGCGTGCCCCACCGCCGCGTGGACGTGCGGGCCCTCGGCATCGACTTCCTGGCGTTCTCGATCCACAAGATGTGCGGCCCCACCGGCACCGGCGCCCTCTACGGCCGCGCGGACCTGCTCGGGGCCCTCGCCCCGGTGGTGGTGGGGGGGGACACGATCCGCGACGTCTGGCACGACCGCGTCGAGTACAAGCCGCCGCCCGGCCGGTTCGAGGCGGGCCTCCAGGACTTCGCCTCCATGCTCGGCTCGACCGCCGCGATCGACTACGTGACCCGCCGGGTGGGCTACGAGGCGATCGGCGACCACGAGCGGCACCTCAACGCGATCCTGACCGACCGCCTGGCCCGCCTCGAGTGCGAGCACTTCTGGCTCCTGGGCCCCAAGGACGTCGCCCTGCGCGGCGGCGTCTGCACCATGACCTCCCCCCTGGGCGGGATCCTCAACGCCATCGAGCGCATCGGCGACGAGGAGGCCAACGTCATGCTGCGCAAGGGGATGTTCTGCGTGAACGCCTACCTGCACGCGCGGTTCGACGCGCGGGGCAGCGCGAAGAACAACCTGCGCGCGTCCATCTACCTCTACAACACCGAGGAGGAGATCGACACCCTCGCGAGCATCGTGGAGCGCGTCGTCAAGAACCCCCTCGACGTCATGGACGACGAGTAGAAGCACCACGGTTGGGTCTTCCCCGTCTCCCCTTGGCCTTGGCGCCGTCGGCGGGTTGGCGCACCCCGGACTCGGCCGCAGGCGGCACGTGCCCGGCCGGGACTTGCCCGGGGTCGCCGGAGCCCCATCGGACGATGATCGGTGTGCCGTTCTGGGGGGACGGACGCATGACGCGCCGGAACAGGTACGAGACGCCGAGGCCGGTCACGCGCCGCTCTTCGGCCTGCGGCGTCCGGCTCGTGAAGCCTCCTTGGTCCTCCTTGCCGCACTCGAGCCGCACATCGAGCGCCTGGGCGCGCGAGAAGTCTTCATCGCTTTCGCACATGAAACGGAGCCCCATCGATCCGTCCAGCACCACTGCTTGGCTGACGAGGGCTCCTGTCCAGTCCGCTCCAAACCCCTTCGGGAACATCTGCCGTAGCCCGTAGCAGTACTCATACTCGTACTCGCCGGGTTGAAGGCGCGCGCCCGAGGCGGGTCCTACCCCGAAGAACCTCGCATTCGCGTTCGCCTTCACGTTGCTCGCGATGAAGGCGGGCATCGCCTTCCGCTGCTTCTCCACCACGCAAAGGGCTTGTGCCTGGGATAGCGGGCGGAAGTTGAAGAAGTCCTTCGAAGGCCGACGAAACGCCTCCCCCTTCCGAAATGTCCGCGCCAAATCCTCGATCTTCGGGACCCGCCGACTTCGATCGCATCCGAAGAAATGGGGTATGAACTCGATCTCCTTCGCCACGTCCACCAAGACGTGAAAGCGGACGAACCCATACCCGTCCCCGAACACGGTGACGTCCTTCAGGTACTGGCGGTAGCAGTAGTTGCTCGTGACTTCGGTCAGGTGGAGAATCGATCGCACCCACGTGACCAGGTAGGTGACGACCCTGTCATCGAAGCGCGTCCTGCTCTGTCCGCGCTCGGTGAAGTCGTCTGGCTCGATGGGCAGCGACTCCCCGCCCACGTGGGACAGGAACCCGAGGTCGTTCTGAGGATCGACATGCCGCGGGTCGCTGGCGCCGGCTCCCTTCGTGAGGAACGCACGCATGGGCTTCGCGTGGGCGTAGGCGTAGCCGATCTCGGCGAGCACCCAGTTGGAGACTCGGCCCCTCGAGTCCGGCACGCACAGCGCCAGGAGTCCCCTCGCCTGCCTGATGAGGGAGCCCACCTTCTCGGGTACGAGCTGATCTCCGCTGGGCTCCTTGGCTTCGACGAAGCGGAACGGCTCCGACACCCCCTGTCGCTTGAGCTCCGCAGCGACCTTCGGCTGGATGTCTTCGAGCAGCCACTCGGCCAGGCTGCGCACGTAGGGGTCCACATACGAGCGTGCCAAGAAGATCTCAACGGCGCTCTCGGCACCCTGCATGGGCTCATCTCCCTCGATCGACGCGCGTACCTCGGCTCCGCGGGCTCCGCACAAGGAAGCGGCGGAGTCCGGGGGGACTCCGCCGCGTGGAGAGCCTGTTGCTAGTCGCCCTGGTGGGCTCCGGACTAGCAGCAGTAGTCCCCTGCCTCAATGCGATTCATGCGAACCTCCGTGACAAGACCACCAACCAGTTCCTACGGCGGGCAGAGTACAGCACCCCACCCCCGGGCCCAAGAGCGTACCGAGCTCGCCACGCGCCTGGCCACCCCGACCGCAGGGTCGGGGGCCCACCAACATCTTCGCGGTCGAGTTGGCCTGGGGCGGAAGCGCGGGGGCGGGGCTGGTCGGCAAGATCATGGGAACTGCCCCTATCATCGGTTGAAGGGCGGGGCTGGTCACACAACGGACTGGACCTCGCCCCCGGTGCCGGGGGGCTCCCCGGGCGACCTCGCTCCTCTTGGACGGGGTGACTCCCCTGGCCCCTGGCGCCCTCCCACCACCTCCCCCGTCGGCACTTTCCGAGAGTCCCCATGCCCGTCAGCGCCCCCGTCCGCGCGTACTACAAGCGGCACGTCTTCGACGAGAGCGGCCGCGACCGGCTCCCGCGCAACTTCCGCCCGCTGGAGGTCCCGCCCACGGGCCGGTCCACGGTCGAGGGCTGCGCGGGCGGCGGGAAGAACGTGCTCGAGCTGTCCCTCCTCGCCCCGGCCGGGGTCGTCGAGGACGTGCGCGCCTCGTGCGGCCTGTGCAACCCCGCGATGTACGCGGCCGCCGACATCGTCTGCGAGTGGGCCCGCGGACGCGCCTTCGACGACGTGCTGCGACTCGACCCGCAGGACCTCGCCTCGCTCGCGCCCCTCTTCGCCCTCCTGGGCGGGCCCGGCCGCCCCGACGACGCGCGCGAGAAGTTCCAGTACGCGCTCCTCGCCCTCCAGCAGGCGATCCGCGCCCAGCGGGGCGAGCCCGCCCCGCCGCTCCCGCGATTCGCTCCGCCCACGGAGCGCGACCTGGACGACCCCGAGTAGGCTCGCACGACGTCCCGTGCCCGCGCCGTACGCCCCCCTCCCCCGCCGCCCCCACCTTCCCTCCGGACCGCTCCGCTCGCCCCGTCCCCGCGCTCCCGAACGGACCTCCCCATGGCCCTGCGCTTCCACAACACCCTGACCCGCCGCACGGAAGACTTCGTCCCCGCCCGCCCCCCCGAGGTCACGGTCTACGCGTGCGGCCCGACGGTCTACAACCACGTCCACATCGGGAACTGGTCGGCGTTCCTCTTCTACGACGTCGTCGTGCGCTGGCTCCGTCGGCGCGGCTACCGGGTGCGGTTCGTCAGCAACGTCACCGACGTGGACGACAAGACGATCCGCGACGCGCGCAAGGCCGGGCAGTCGCTCCTCGAGTTCACGCGGCACTACGAGGCGGAGTACCTGAAGACCCGGCGGATCCTCGGCTGCGTCGAGGCCGACGCCTACCCGCGGGCGACCGAGCACGTCGAGGGGATGCGCGCGATGATCCAGACGCTGCTCGACCGCGGGCACGCCTACCTCGCCGACGACGGCTCGATCTACTTCCGCGTGGCGTCGTTCCCCACCTACGGCGAGCTCGCGAACCTGACCCAGGAGTCGGTCAGGGCCGGCGCGTCGGGGCGCGTGAAGGCCGACGAGTACGAGAAGGAGAGCGTCGGCGACTTCGCGCTCTGGAAGGCGTACGACCCCTCCGACGGCGACGTCGTGTGGGAGCCCACCTTCGTCGTGGGCGGCGCGCGGAAGGTCGTGCGGGGCCGGCCGGGCTGGCACATCGAGTGCTCGGTGATGGCCTCCGCGCTGCTCGGCGACCAGATCGACGTCCACCTCGGCGGCGAGGACCTCAAGTTCCCGCACCACGAGAACGAGATCGCGCAGAGCGAGGCCGCCACCGGCAAGCGCCCGTTCGTGCGCATGTGGATGCACCGGCGCCACCTGCTCGTGGACGGCGCGAAGATGTCGAAGAG
>CAZJJQ010000203.1:0-6940 GCA_964546345.1 uncultured Planctomycetales bacterium | reverse complement strand
GACCCCAAGGCCACCAGCCTGTTGCTCGCCGCCCTCATGGACGGGGAGGCCTTTCCCTTCCCCGTGGTCCCCGGCGCCTGGATCGCCGTCGCTGCCGACGGCTCGGGCCAGGCCATCGAGGTCTACCCGGACGCGATGGCGCACCATCCCGGACAGGGCGATCCCGACCCCGCGGTGAAGCCGCAGGGCCCCGCGACGCTCCCGTGGGAGGACCAGATCTTCCCTGACGGGTCGCAGGTGCGCCCGTCGGCGTTCCACTTCGCCATGTCCACGCCTCTCGACGCGGACCGCGTGCTCGCGCTCGCGCGCGAGGCCGGCCTGCGCGCCGTACGTTGCGACCGTGCGGGCCTCTTCGGTCTCACCGAGGTGTGGATCGACGGCAGCCTGCTGGTCGAGGTGCTCGGTCGAGCCGACGTCGAGCGCTACCGCCGCTTCATGAACCCCGAGGGGGCCGCGCAGCTCTTCGGGCCCGGGCTGCGGCCGGCCACGGCCGCCTGAGCGCGCCGCCATGGGAGTCGTCGCCTTCTCCGCCTGCGATGCGATCCACGTCTCCGCTCCCCCGGAGCGCGTCTGGGCGCTCGTGAGCGATCTGCGCTCCTACCCCCGGTGGTGGCCGGCCTCCTTGCGGGTCCGCGCGTCGCCGGACGGCCGCTCCGTGCTCCTCCACCCCCGCGGCGGGGTCGCGTTCGAGTGCCGCGTGGACGACGCCGAATCCCCGAGGAGGCTCCGCATTCGCTATCCGGGTCCCCGGATCCAGGGTACGGGCGAGTGGCGCCTGGAGTCCGATCCCGACGGCACGCGGGTCACCTACGAGGTGGACCTCCGGGTTCGCGTCCTCGGCGCCAAGCTGCTGGGGCGCTGGATCGACTTCGCGGCCGTCCACTCCCGCGGCATGGTCGGCGTGTTCGCGGGCCTGCAGCGCGAGGTCCAGGGGTGATCGCCGCCTCCGTCCGGGCCGCTCTCGGTGTGGCTACCGGCTCGTCCACCGCGGACGCACGGAGGCCTTCGCCAAGACCGGCCCCTGGCGCTCGAGCGCGAAGCCGAGGTAGAGGGTCGGAGGCAGGATCGTCGCGAGCGAGGCGACCCGCCTCCACTTCGCGCCGTCGCGCTGGAAGACCGTGAAGTCCCGGCCCGAGCGCACGACGCGCAGCGCGCCTGCGCGACCGGGCACCGAGGACTTCTCGGACGTGTCGCCCTCCGCCGACTCGATGACGATGCGATCCATCGTGTCCGCCGCCTCGCGCCGGACGACGAAGGCTCGCTTCGACTCCGCGCTCGGCTTGTCGGCCCACATCGCACGCAGGTAGAGCCCCGCTTCCTCCGACGGCTTCCAGTCGGTCAGGGTGTACTCGATCGTGAGATCGAAGTCGCCGACGAGCGGCGTCTTCGAGAAGGAGGTGACCTCCCCGTCGGAGGACGCGGGCACGTCGAGGACCAGGCCATCGTCGGCGACCGTCGCCTTCGCGCCGTGCTCACCCGTCGAGTCCCAGCCGTTCGCGGCGAGCTTCCCGTCGCCGAGGTCCAACCCCGCCGCCGGAGGCGCGCCCGGACTCGGATCGGGGCGAGGGGGAGCTTCCGGCGTCGTGGGCCCAGGGGTGTCCGCCGCGCCGCGGCCGGGCGCGGCCGGGTTCGCCGCGGGCCGGGGGCCCGTCACCTTCGGGCGATGGGCCGTCGCCGTCTCCCCCGCGCGGACGAGGCGGGCCGGCTCGGCGGGGTCCTTCGGAATCAGCTGCACGACGTCCTGCTTCGCGACGATGGTCGTGTCGCCCGAGTCGAGCGTGATCACGTCGTACTCGGTGCCCTTCGACGTGACCGTCGAGGACGCCGTGATGATCTGGTAGTCGAGGGGCGGCCGGGCCCCCTCGCCGTGCACCGTCGTCACGGAGATCGTCGAGGGCTCGCTCGCGAAGACCCGCAGGCGCACGCGCCCGTCGGCGTCCACGTAGAAGGTCCCGACGCGGAACGTCGTGGGCCCTTTCACCGCGAGCTGGACGCCGCCGCCACCGGGGCCGCAGGGCATCCAGAGCGTCGCCGCTTCACCCCCGGTGAGCTGGACCACCGCCCCCTGCGTGTACCTCGCGCCGACGCGTGCCGTGCTCTTGCGCAGGGCCGTCGAGGCCAGGACCGCGGGGTAGTTGACCGCCGGCGCCCCACGCACGTCGGTCACCTCGAACTCGGCCAGCGAGGCCGCAGGCATGTCGTCCTTGAGCGCGATCTGGAGCGCGTCCTCGTTCTGCGTGTGGCCGACGGCGTTCGCGATGACGTAGAGGGTCGCGTATCCCACCTGGAGCGTATCGACCTGGAGCGCGTTCGGCGGCGAGAGCGACCGCACCGGCACTTCGACCTGGAACGTCCCGTCCTTCCCGCTCTTGAGGCGCGACAGTCCGTGCGGCGGGACGAGGTGGAGGTAGACCGACAGCTCCAGGTCGGCTTCGAGGGGGCCGTTCAGGTCGCTGACCGTGCCCGACACCCTCACCGTGCCGTCGAGGGGATACACCGCCCGGTCGGTCTTCGCCTCGATCCTGATCGACGTCGAGGTCGCCTTCTGGAACTCGACCGAGACCTTCCCGTCGTCGTAGCGGCGGTCCACCGCGATCGCCCGGATGTCGAGCGAGGTCCCCGGGGTCTCCGGGACGGTCACCGTCGCCGTGAACCGGCCGTCGTCGGTCGTCGTGAGCTCGGCGAGCGCGGTCTTCGCGGCGAACGACTGGAGGATCGCGACGTGGGCGCGCACCGGGTCGTTCGGGAGGAACGTGCGGTACGAGAACACGCGGCCCTCGATCGTCATCGACTCCCCGATCGCGAACGGGCCTCCCTTCGCGACCGCCTCGATCGTGAGGGGCAGCAGCTCGCGGGTGAAGACGATGGGCCAGGAGCGCTCGAGCGTCGTGTAGTCGGGGTGGCGCGCGACGAACCCGAGCGTGTGATCGCTACGGCCGGTCGGCGTCTCGGTCGGCATCGTCCACGCGACGTGCGCGAGCCCGTAGGCGCCCGTCTTGCCCCGCCCGACGACGGCGCCGTCGCAGCGCCACTCGACCTCCACGTCGGGGAAGCCCTGGTTCGTCTTCGAGTCGGCGACGTTCACCGAGGTCTCGAGCGGCGTGTCGCCGTACGGCATCGTCAGGTCCGTCCGGCCGTCGAAGTAGATGCCGCCGACGTTCGCCGTGCCCGTCATCGTCTTCTTGGCGCCGCGCTCGCCCGGCGGCTTGCCCGTCTTCCGTTCGTACTTCCACGTGATGATCAACGTCATCTCGCCGGAGTAGTCGTCGTAGCGGCCGGCCTTGTAGCCGATCGTCGGCGCCGAGCCCGGGCGGAACACGCAGACGAACCGTCCGTGGCTGAAGTCGTCGCGCCGCGACCCGCCCTTGAAGCTCACCACCGTCGTGTCGGCGACGCTGGCGGTGCGCTCTCCGCACCCCGACACGCGGATCTCGCCGATCATCGGCGCGCCTTCGCCGGTCGAGGACGAGAGCGTCAGGTCGAGGGTGTCACCCCGGCGCAGCACCTCCGGCGGGATCTTCCACGTCATCGAATTCGACTTCCCGCCGTCGCTCTTCGACAGGACCGACGAGTCCGTGACCTCGAGGCGTTCCGGCTTGCGATGCGCGCCGTTGGCGTAGTAGGACGGCCCGACCCGCTCCCAGTACTCGTCGTCCTCGGCGGCGCTCTCCGTCGGCTGCGTGACGGACGCCGCGAGGACGCCGAGCAGGGAGAGCGCGGCGATCGCGGTCGTGCGCGCGAGGCGAGCCGTGCGGGCGATCGGCCGGTCCATGCGGCGCTCCGGAGACCTCGGCGACAACTCTACGCGGTGCGGGGCCGCGCTTCATCCGGGATGTTCCGAGCGGGGCCCGCGAGGACCGACTGCCCCCTCGCCAGGGGCTGGTCGAGGCGCGCCTGGCACCCCTCCCGTCGGACCGGCCCGTGCTGCCTCCCTCCCCCGCCGCCCCCTCCCTCCCGAGCCGGGGTGCCGCCCCTCGCGCACGGCGGAGCGAGGCGCCGCGCGCCTCCCGACGCCCTCGTCATGCGGACGAACTCCGGGTCGCCGTGCTCCCCGAGCTGGCTCTCTCGCACCGCCGCCTCGACGGTGCCAGTCGGTACCGCTCGAGGCTCGCCGTCCTTGCGACCCCGTGTCGGTGTCGCTACGGTCCCGCCCCTCCCACGCCGAGCCGAAGCGCCCGCAGCTGGCGCAGGACGCCCTCGCGAGAGCGACCCCATGCCCGCGGCGCCAGCGCGGCCATCGTGTCGAGCCAGGCGTCCTCGACGAGGCGGAGGAACCTCTGGAGCAGGGAGACGTGCTGCCCTGCCATCTCGCGGACGGCCTCCCCGAGAAGGAAGGCGGAGCCCTCGTCGTACTGGACGTCCATCCCCGCGAATCGCGGATCGAAGCGGCGTTCGTCCTCGTCGGGGACGAAGCCCTGCATGATCCACGCGATATCGGCCAGGTCGCGCGCGCGGTCGTAGGGGCGGTCGAGGAACGCGACGGCCTTGAGTACGACGATCACGGGCAAGGGCGCGACGCGCAGGGATGTCCCGTCCGAGAGGCGGACGGCCCTCGCCCACCGAAGCGCGAGGTCCAGGCCTACGGTGCTCAGCACGGCTCCCGACCGCGGCCAGCGCAGCTCTCCGTCGGAGAGCACCCGTTCCGTCACGGGAAGGACGTCGACATGGACCTGCCCGCGGAACGACCACCGGTGTTCCTGCGCCCCAGACCGTGCCCAGCCCTCGAGGGCCGCAAGGGCACGGTCCGACTCGGCGACCTCGGCGGCGACGACGAGATCGAGGTCGAGGGTCGTGCGCCAGGGCATGCCCGTCAGGACCGCCAGCGCTGCGCCTCCCACGAGGACTACCCGATCCGTGCCCCAGACGCGGATCAGCGTGCGGACCGCCTCTTCCTGGAGGGCTGCCAGCCCGGTCACGCGTACGCCCCGAGCGCGCGCCGTCGGAACTCCTCGGCGGCCTCCAGGGTGCGGTCGTCGGGGGCGTGGAGCATCTCGGCGTACACCAGCACCGGGTGCACCGTGTCGGGCGTGGCGCCCCGGGTCGCCCCAGGTCCCGGCATGCCCATGACGACCAGGGGGCCGTCGGTGTCGGGGACGGCGCGCAGTTTGGGAAGGATGCGCAGCGGATCCCCGTCTGCGTGGACGACCGTCGTCTCGCCCCGGTGGTGGGGGGCGACGCGGAAGGCGGCCGCCGCGCCGCCGAGTCGCACGCCGCCGTCGTCAGCTGCGATCTCGGCGATCTGCGTGTCGAGCTCCGTCGGCGTGCGCGCGGGAGTCCGGTACCGGCCCACGAGGATCGCCGGGCGCAACACCGTCTCGTACTCGTCCAGCCACCGCTCGAGGGCGATGCGTCGCCCGTTCGGCGTCCAGCGTCGCGCGCGGTGCTCGGTGGCGACCGCTCCCGCCTCCTCGAGCCGGCGCACGGCGTCCAGGGCCGTGGGGTGGGTCGTGCCGGCTGCCCTCGCAATCTCTCTCCCCGTCCCGCGGAGCAGGTCGGGGTCCGCCGTCAACGCCAGCAGGGCTCGGGCGCCCGCGGCTCGCACGCCCTTGGGGCGGTCGAGGCGGCGCTTAGGCCTTCGTCCCTCCACATGTGCCGCGAGGCGGCCCCCGATCTGCAGGTGGCAGTTCCCATGGAGGTCGAGGTAGTTGAGGCCGTGAGCCGTCAGCAGGGCCGCGAGGGGGCGACCGACGTAGGGCGCGAACAGGACCCACTTGGGGGCGTCGGGGCCGAGGGCCGCCACGAGGGCTCGTGCGACGGCGTCAGCCAGGTGCGTTCGCTTGACCATGACGCGGAGCGTCGCGGCGAAGCTCCGCACGGCGAGCGTCAGTTCCGCGTCCGCGGCCACGGGGTCGGGCCGAGGGGACCGCTGCGGGCGTGGCGTGGTGACCCTCACCTTCGCGTCGGGGAAGACGGCCGCCAGCAGGGCGACGTAGTCATCGAGGTGGCGGGCAGGGCGCATGAGGAGTATTCTATGGTGGATATTACTAATAGCCAGAAGCATGAAGGGTCCTTGGCGGCTGTACGCCTCCGTCCCCCCGGCGGCTTCCATGCGCGCCCTCCGGTTGCCCTCCTCAGGTCCAGGGGTGGTGCTACGCGGCTGCCTGAAGTGAGTCGAGACCCGGAGGTAGCCCGTCTTGAGAACCGGCGTGGCCCCAACACCCACCCTGCCCGGCGCCGTCACGGGCGACCCACTCGGCAACCGATCCCCTTGCCGTGCAGCACCGCGTCCGATGGAGGAGGTCCGGCGGGTGGGGCCAGCGCGGCACGCTGACAGGGGACCACCCGGCAACCAGGGGTAGGTCCTCGCCCGGAGCTGAGCCGCATGTCCCCGCGGGCCGAGATCCGGCGGCCGCCTCGGAGTCGCCCCATGAGAAGCAGGCCCCGAAGCCGATCAGCCCAAGGTCCCTCGCGGATGGACGTCGAGCAGTCTCGGGAGACTGGGTGTCCCCTATCTTCGTGAGGCGGGACGTCCTCTGACAAGTGATCGGAGCGATGGTCGCGATGGCGGCGCTCGGCGACCGGGCGTGGCGAGGCTCCGGCGAGCACCGGCCGACCGGTCATGCCCAGGGGGGGGCCGTCGGTCGCGGGGCCGCGCGGCTTCGAGCGGACCTTCGACCGCACGTGGAGCGGCGGGGGAGTCCCGGGGCAGGGCCGCGCGTCGAGGGGGGCGGAGCCCGATCCCGTCAAGCTCGTGCAGGAGTTCCTCCCCATCGACCGGGAGGCGTTTCAGGCGGCCGACACGCTCCTGAACGCCGCACCGGGATCCGACGAGTTCCGGCGGGCGGAGGGGCGGCTGATCCGCGAGGCGGGCGAGACCACGGGGCGCATGCTGCGCGACACGGCGAAGGAGGCGCTCCACACGGTGCGCAGCAAGGAGTTCTGGAAGGGCTCTCGGGGAGGTAGGCGGGCCCGAAGGGGAGCTTCGCCGAGCTCCAGCCCG
>CAZJJQ010000202.1:0-6967 GCA_964546345.1 uncultured Planctomycetales bacterium | reverse complement strand
GCCGTCCGGCGGGAGACCGGCGGCGGGGCGATGGCGGCGGGACCGCGGGCGGGCGACGCGACGCCGCCCCGCACGGGTCCCGCCGTCGCGTCGGCTACATGCCCTGGCCGACGCCCTGGATGAGCTTCATCAGCGGGAGGACGAGGCCCAGCACGATGAGGAAGACGGCGCCGCCCATGAACAGGATCAGGATGGGCTCGATCACGCTCACGAGGGAGCCGACGGCGACGTCCACCTCCTCGTCGTAGTTGTCGGCGACCTTGATGAGCATCTTGTCGAGCTCGCCGGTCTCCTCGCCCACGTCGATCATGTTGACGACGATGTCGTCGAAGATCCCGGACTCGCCGAGGGGCTCCGCGATGGACTCGCCCTCGCGCACCGACTCGTGGACCTTGTCGAGCGCCTCCTCGAGCACGACGTTGCCCGCCGTGTTCTTGCAGATGGCGAGGGACTCGAGGATCGGCACGCCGGAGGCGATCAGGGTGCCGAGCGTCCGGGTGAAACGCGCGACCACGATCTTGCGGGCGAGGGGCCCGATGATGGGCAGGCGCAGGCGGAGGCGGTCGAAGAACCGCTTCCCCGGCTTGCTCATCTTGAAGGCGCGGATGCCGATGAACAGGACGAAGATCGTCCCGAAGACCAGGTACCATCGCTCGACGAGGAACCGGGACGTGCCCTGGAGGGCCTGGGTGATGGCCGGGAGCTCGCCGAGCCCGGGGATCTGCTTGAAGACCTCCTCGAACTTGGGCACCACGAAGATCATGATGAGGAGCAGGATCGAGACCGTCACCACGAGCACGACGATCGGGTAGATCATCGCGCCCTTCACCTTCCGGCGGAGCTTCTGGGCCTTGTCCATGAAGCCGGCGAGGCGCGAGAGGATGACGTCGAGCACGCCGCCGGCCTCGCCGGCCTTCACCATGTTGGTGTAGAGGCCGTCGAAGGTCTGCGGGTGCTTCGCGAGCGCGTCGGAGAGGGGCGAGCCCGACTCCACGTCCTCGGTGACGTCGGAGAGCGTGCTCTTGAGCGGTCCCCGCTCGAGCTGCCCCTCGAGGATCTTCAGGCTGCGCACGATCGGCAGGCCGGCGTCCTGCAGCGTGGAGAGCTGGGAGGTGAACTGCGTCAGGGCCTTCACGGAGGCGTGGCCGCGCGGCCGCTTCTCGGCCTTCGGGGCGGCGCCGGACGGGGAGGCGGGGCGGGCGGCGGGGCCCTTGCCGGCCGGGGCCTTGCCCGGCTGCGACGCACCTGCGGGGATCTTCGGCATGGGGGCTCCTCGGTCAGTCCGTCATGGTCTCGCGGAGGACCTCTTCGACGGTGGTGAGACCGTCGAAGATCGCGAGCAGGCCCGACTCGCGGAGGGTGCGCATGCCCTCGCGCCGGGCCTGGTCTCGGATCACGTCGCTCGACGCGTGGTCGATGATCATCTGGCGCAGGGTCTCGGAGACCAGGAGGATCTCGAAGATCGCCATGCGCCCCTTGTACCCGGTGCCGTTGCAGGTGGGGCAGCCGCGGCCGTAGGCGAAGCGGTTCGCGCCCAGCTGCTCGGGCTTGAGCTCGAGCTCGGCGAGGATCTCGGGCCCGGGCTCGTAGGTCACCCGGCACTGCGTGCACACCTTGCGCACGAGCCGCTGGGCCAGGATGGCCTCGACGGTCGCCGAGACGAGGAAGGCCTCGATGCCGAGGTCCATGAGGCGGGTGACCGCCAGGGGCGCGTCGTTCGTGTGCAGGGTCGAGAACACGAGGTGACCGGTGAGCGACGCCTCGACGGCGATCTGGGCCGTCTCGAGGTCGCGGATCTCGCCCACCAGGATGATGTCGGGGTCCTGGCGCAGGATCGAGCGGAGGCAGTTGGCGTAGGTGACCCCGATCTCCTCGTTCACCTGGATCTGGACGACGCCCTCGAGCTCGTACTCGACCGGGTCCTCGGTCGTGATGATCTTCACGCCGACGTCGTTGGCGGAGTTGAGGCAGGAGTAGAGCGTCGTGGTCTTGCCCGAGCCGGTGGGCCCCGTCACCAGCACGATCCCGTGCGGCAGCGCCAGCAGCCGCTTCAGCGCGTCGAACTCCTGGGCGCGGAGGCCGATCTGCGTGAGGTCGAGGGACACGACGCCCCGGTCGAGGATGCGCATCACGCACGACTCCCCGAACATCGTCGGGAGCGTGCTCACGCGCAGGTCCACCGAACGCCCGCCGATCGTGATCTCGATGCGGCCGTCCTGCGGCAGCCGCGTCTCGGCGATGTCCAGCCCGCTCATGACCTTCACGCGGCTGATGAGCGCGGGCGCGAGGTGGGGAGGCGGCGCCTCGAGGTCGTAGAGGACGCCGTCCACCCGGTAGCGGATCTTGAAGTCGGCCTCGAACGGCTCGAGGTGGATGTCGGAGGCCCGGTCGCGGATGGCCTGGAACAGGATGTACTGCAGGAGCTTGATGACCGGGGCGGAGTTGGCCATCGCCTCGGCGTCGGCGAGGTCGATGCCGCCGCGCACCGCGCCCTTGGGGGCCGACGTCGCCGCGGCCTCCTCGACGAGGCCCGCGAGCTCGCTGCCGCCGCCCGAGTACCAGCGCTCGACGGCCTCCTTGACCTGGGCCTCGGAGGCGAGCACCCCCACCACGTCGCCGCCCGTGAGGAAGCGGAGGTCGTCGAGGACGTTGACGTTGGAGGGGTTGCTGATGGCGACGGTGAGCGTGCCGCCCTCGCGGCGCACGGGCACCACGCCGAAGATGCGGGCGGTGTTCGCGTCCACCGCGCCCACGAGCTCGGGGGTGAGCTCGACCTTGGACAGGTCCACCGTCTCGAAGCCGGCCTGGCGCCCGAGCGCCGCCATCAGCGTCTTCTCGTCCAGGTGGCCGAGGCGCACGAGGATGCCGCCGAGGAGCCCGCCCTCCTTCTTCTGGACGGAGAGGGCCTCCTGGATGATGCCCTCGTGGACGGCCTTCATCTCCTTGAGCACCTGCCCGAGGAGCTTCTTCGTGCGTGCGTAGCGGTAGGCTTCGGCCACGGTCAGGCCTCGTGCGTCGAGGGCAGCCCGAGCTTCTCGCGCATGCCGCGGGGGTTCTGGCAGTAGGTGAGCATGGTCGCCTGGTCGATCGCGCCCTGCGCGTGCAGCTCCCACAGGTGGTCGTCGAGCAGGTTCATGCCGAGGTTGCGGCTCGTCTGGATCGTGCTCGGGATCTTGAACGTCTCCTTCTTGCGGATGTGGTTCTCGATCGCGGGCGTCATGATCATGATCTCGAACGCCGCGACGACGCCCTTCGAGTCGGCCCGCGGCATCAGCACCTGGCTGATCACGGCGATGATGGCGACGGAGAGCTGCACGCGGACCTGCTCCTGCTGCTCCGCCGGGAACTGGTCGATGATGCGGTCCACCGTGCGCGCGGAGCCCGTCGTGTGCAGGGTGCCGAGCACGAGGTGGCCGGTCTCGGCCGCGGTGATCGCGGTCGCGATGGTCTCGAGGTCCCGCATCTCGCCCAGCAGGATGACGTCGGGGTCCTGACGCAGCGACCGGCGCATGGCCTCGCTGAACTTGGGCACGTCCGAGCCGACCTCGCGCTGGGTGACGATCGACTTCTTGTGGTCGTGGAAGTACTCGATCGGGTCCTCGATCGTGATGATGTGGCCGTCGTCGTGGTCGTTGAGGTGGTTGACCATCGTGGCGAGCGTGGTCGTCTTGCCCGACCCCGTCGGGCCCGTCACGAGCAGCAGGCCGCGGGGCCGGTCGAGGAGCTCGACGACGCGCGGCGGCAGCCCGATCTGCTCGAACGTCAGGAGCTTGCTCGGGATGAGACGGCAGACCATCGCGAAGCTGCCCTTCGCGCGCATGCAGGCGACGCGGAAGCGCGCCTTCGTCCCGTAGGCGTACCCGAAGTCGCAGCCGCCGAGCTCGTGCAGCTCCTTGAGCTTCCCGGCCGGCGCGATCTCCTCGATCAGCGTCAGGGTCTCGGGCGGGGTGAGGGCCGGGTGGTTGATGTTCTTGAGATGCCCCTGCAGGCGCACCACCGGGGGCCGCCCCACCGTGATGTGGAGGTCGCTCGCGCTCTTCTCGATGACGAGGTCGAACAGCCGGAAGATGTCGGAGCCTTGGATCGGCATGGGGGTCTCGGAGTCTCTGGGGGGGAGCGGGAGCCGGCAACCTGGTTGCCAGCGGGTGCCAACCGCGCTAGCCGGCCGCCGCGGCGGCGAGGTCCTCTCGTTTGGCGACCGTCAGGATCTCCTCGATGGTCGTCACGCCCTCGAGGACCTTGCGGATGCCGTCCTCGAGGAGGCTCTTCAGGCCGCCGGTCAGCTTGGCCTGCTCGCGGAGCTTCATGCTGCTCGCGCCGTTGAAGGTGGCCTCGCGCAGGCGGCCGTCCATCTCGAGCAGCTCGTAGAGGCCGATGCGGCCGCGGTAGCCCTCGAATCGGCACTCCCGGCAGCCGACCGCGCGGTAGAGCGTGCGCCCCTGCAGGTCGTCGGGGGTCAGCCCGATCGAGCGGAGCACGGACGGCTCCGGGGCCATCGGCTGGCGGCAGGTGATGCAGAGGCGGCGCACGAGGCGCTGGGCCATGACCGCCATGACGGCCGTCGAGACCAGGAAGGGCTTCACCCCCATGTCGATGAGGCGGGTGAGCGCCGACGCGGCGTCGTTGGTGTGCAGGGTGGAGAACACGAGGTGGCCCGTCAAGGAGGCCTGGATCGCGATCTCGGCGGTCTCCTTGTCGCGGATCTCGCCCACCAGGATGATGTTGGGCGCCTGACGCAGCATGGCGCGCAGGATGCGCTGGAAGTCGAGGCCGATCCGGTGCTTCACCTCGCACTGGTTGACGCCCGCGAGGTGGTACTCGACGGGGTTCTCGGCCGTGATGATCTTGACGTTGGGCTTGTTCAGCGTCTTGAGCGCGGCGTAGAGCGTCGTCGTCTTGCCCGAGCCCGTGGGGCCCGTGACCAGGAAGATGCCGTTCGGGCGCCGGATGATGCGCTCGAACCGCTCGCGGTCGTTGCCGATGAACCCCAGCTTGTCGAGGTCCACCAGGCCCACCTCGCGGTCGAGGATGCGCATGACCACGCTCTCGCCGCGGGAGGCGGGCACGGAGGAGACGCGCATGTCGATCGGGCGGCCGAAGATCGTGGTCTGGATGCGGCCGTCCTGCGGCTTGCGCTTCTCCGCGATGTCCATCTTGGCCAGCACCTTCAGGCGCGTGACCACCGGCCCCGACAGCTGCGGGTCGATGCTGGCCGCCTCGTAGCAGACGCCGTCAACCCGGTAGCGGACCCGCACCCGCTCGGCCATCGGCTCGACGTGGATGTCGGACGCGCGCGCCGTCAGGGCCTTCTCCATGAAGTCCTGGACGAGGCGGATGATCGGGGCCTCCGGGTCCTCCGCCGGCTTCTCCTTGCCCCCCTTCGCCGCGGGGGCCTCCACCTTCTCCCCGAGGCCGTACGCCTCCGCCCGCGCGTTGCGCATGGCGGTCGGCGGGGTCAGGGCGAAGATGATCTCCTTGTTCAGGGCGAACCGGAGATCGTCCGCGACGAAGGTGACCATGGGGTCCTCCGCCGCGAGGATCAGCTTGCCGTCCTGCATCTTGACCGGCACGACGTTGAAGTCCTGGACGATCTTCTTGGGGACCAGGTCGGCGACCGCCGGGGGGATCCGGGTCTTCGACAGGTCCACGAAGGGCAGGCGGTACTGCCGGCACAGCCCCTTGGTGACCTGGGTCTCGTCGCAGAACCCCAGCTCGACCATGGCCTGGCCGATCTTGGTCCCGGGCTTGGCGCGCTTCTGGTAGTCGAGCGCCTCGTTCACCTTGCGCTCGTCCACGACCCCCATCTCGATGAGGACCTGGCCGAGGGGGCGCTGGGGGGACATGCGGGGGCGGGCCTCTGGGAGCCGGAGGGGAAGGGGGGGTGGCAACGTATAGCACAGGGCATGCCCTTCCCGCCAACGCGCGGCTTCGACGTGCGCTCGATGCGGGGAAGGGACGACCTCGGGCGACGCGGACGGCTGGGGGAGTCGGGGGGGCGGCGGGGGCCGGGGCCCCCCCCCCCCGCGGCCCCGGGGGACGGCGTCACTAAGCGCAGCTCCCTCACCCCGGCGGCCTACGCCGGGCTCCCGCCTCCGCCCGCGCGGGGACGCCGCGCCCCCCCCTCGGCTCGTTCGGCGCGAGGACGCTCCGTGCTAGGGTTCTGTCATCCCATGCCCCCGCCGCCCCCCTCGATCCTCCACCGCGTCCCCGTCCCCCTCCTCGCCCTCGCGCTCTGCCTGGGCGCGGCGCCCGTCCCCGGGTGCGCGGGCCCGAAGGCGAGGCCCGTCACGCAGGTCGGCCTCTCGCGCGACACGCCCGAGAAGGCGTACGAGTACCTGAAGGCCATGGTGGCGGCCAACCAGGTCGAGGCCGAGTGGCAGGCGTTCTCCCCGGGCTTCAAGCGCCGCCTGTCCGCGCAGGCGGGACGCAACGTGGACCTCGGCGACTACTCGATGGCCCGGGGCACCATCGCCTCCAACTCGACGAAGGAGCTGCAGCTGCTGCTCTCGAGCGAGCTGGCGGGCACGAAGATGCTCTCCGACGACGTCGCCGTGGTGACGATCAAGTCGGGCAAGAAGCGCGCGTCGCCGCGCTTCGTGCGCCTGACGACCTGGGAGCTCCGCCTGGCCGGGGAGGGCGAGCCCGTCGCGGAGTTCGTGCCGAGCCCCTCGGACGTGATCGGGATCGCGCCGGACGGGAGCGTCGAGATGCGGGTGACGCCGTCGTCCTCGACCGCGTCGTTCCTCAAGGACTTCAAGAGCGACCGCATCCGTGGCTTCCAGATCCTCGAACGCTGGTACCTCGACGACTTCGGCGGGGTCGAAGACGTCGTCGTCGGGGGCCTCCGGGGCGGCAAGACGCCGCCGCCGGCCGGCGCGCCGCCCGCCCCCGAGTACCCCCCGCTGCCCGGGTCGCCGGACGGGGCGCCGGGTTCGCCCGACGGCGGGATGGGCTCGCCCGACGGCCC
>CAZJJQ010000201.1:0-6971 GCA_964546345.1 uncultured Planctomycetales bacterium | reverse complement strand
GCCGCCCCCCCGGCGGCGCCGCCGGCCCCCGCCGCCCCCCCGACTCCTCCGCCCACGGCCGCTCCCCCCTCCTCGTCGATGGCCACGGCCGGCGAGTACAAGGTTGTCCCCGTCACCGACGGGGGGACCGTGCGCGTGAAGGTGCGCCTGAAGGCCGCTCCGCCGTCGATCGCCCGCATCGAGCCGACGAAGGACACCACCCGCGGCTGCACGGCGCACGACTCGGAGCGCCTGCGCTTCGATCGTACGAGCCTCGCGGTCGGCGACGCCATCGTGTCCCTGAAGGGCATCGCCGCCGGCAAGGACTGGCCCGAGGCCTGGCGCAGCGAGGATCGGGCGCTCCTGATCGACCAGAAGGGGTGCGTGTACGTGCCCCACGTCGCGGTGATCCCCCCGGCGACCCAGCTGGTGATCCAGAACAGCGACGCGGCCGAGCACAACATCCACGGCTACAAGGGCGACTTCTCCAACACGAAGTTCAACGTCTCGAGCCCCCCGGGCTCCAAGGTGGGGGACGTCTCCGAGGCGTTCCTCGAGCTGCCGGCGACCTACGTCGTCAAGTGCGACATCCACCCCTGGATGAACGCGACGTACCTCGTGGCGCCCCACCCCTACCACGAGGTCACGAGCGAGAAGCCCGATCCCGCACGCGGGACCGAGGCCGGCGAGATCGTGTTCACCGACGTGCCGCCGGGCACGTACGAGGTCGTGGTGTGGCACGAGGGGATGACGGAGACCCCGATGCTCTCCGACGGCAAGATCAGCAGCTACACGTACTCCGCCGACATCGTCGAGTCCGGCGGCAGCGTCACGGTGCCCCCCCGGGGAACGGTGGCGCGCGAGGTCGCGATCCCGTACCGTTGAGCCCGCAGGCGCGCGCGCCTCGTCGCGGTCCGGGAGGGCCGGCGGCGGGGTGCGGCCCCTTCCGTTCCCGGAGTCCTTCATGAGCCATGCCGCCGTGTCCGCCCCGCCGCCCGCCGCGCGCGAGCAGCCGCTGGTGGACAACCGCCTCGTCCTGTGGTGGTTCGCGCTGTCCACCGCCTACATGATCATCGGGCCCGTCATGGGGCTCCTCGCCTCCATGAAGCTCGACGACCCCGAGTTCATGAGGAACGTGGAGTGGCTCCAGTACGGGCGGCTCCGCATCGTCCACGTGAACGGCGTCATCTTCGGCGCCTTCACGCCCGCGATGTTCGGTCTCATGTGCCACGCGATCCCGCGCCTGACGGGACGGCCGCTGTGGGGGATCCGGGCCATCTGGACGGCGCTCGTCCTCATGGCGATCTCGCTGCTGCTCGGCCCGACCCTGCTCCTCCTCGGCGTCCTCCAGCCGATCGAGGCCGGCGAGCTTCCCCTCGTGTCCGACGTGATCGTGACGCTCATCTTCGTGCTCTGGACGACGGTGATCTGCATGTCCGTCGTGAAGCGCAAGGAGAAGAAGATGTACGTCACCCTGTGGTACTGGGTGGCGGCGTTCGTGTGGACCGACATCAACTACGTGCTGGGCAACTTCATCCTGCCCTACGTTCCGGCGGGCACGACCAGCGCCGCGATGCACGGCTTCTACCTGCACAACGTGGTGGGCCTCTGGATCACCCCGGCGGGCGTGGGCGCCGCCTACTACCTGCTGCCCGTGGCGGTCAAGAAGACCCTCTACAGCCACCGGCTCTCGCTCATCGGCTTCTGGGCGCTCGCGTTCTTCTATCCGCTCAACGGCGTGCACCACTACATCTACAGCCCGATCGCCGACTGGGCCCAGACCATCGCCATCGCGTCCTCGATGATGCTGATCCTGCCCGTGTGGGCGTTCTGCACGAACATGTACGGCACGATGCGGGGGCAGTGGTCCACCTGGGCCGGCGCCGGGTCCCACGTGCTCAAGCTCACGATCCTCGGCACCGTCTGGTACCTGATCACCTGCTTCCAGGGGCCCACCGAGGCCCTCCGCGGGATCCAGGCGCTCACGCACTTCACCGACTACAACGTCGGGCATGCCCACTCCGCGGTCTACGCGGTGTTCGTCATCTGGGCCATGGCGGCCACCTACCTCTGCGTCCCGCGCGCGGCGGGCCGCAGGCTGTGGTCGGACAAGCTCGCGTCGTGGACCTACTGGCTCCAGATCTTCGGCTTCACGATCATGTTCGCGGTGCTGTCGATCTCGGGCATCCAGCAGGGCTCGATGCAGCAGTACGGGCAGGTGCCCTTCATCGACGGCCTCGACGCCGTGAAGCCCCTCTGGCTCGCGCGCACGTTCGGCGGGACGCTGATGGACGTCGGCCTCGCCCTGTTCGCCTTCAACATCGCCATGACCGCCCGTCGGGCGAAGCCCACCGCGACCCCCGCCTCCCCGAGCCCTGCGGGCTCGGCCGCGGCCTACTAAGGGACGGAGGAGCACATGCGCATCCTCGAGACGCAGAAGAGCATCGCCCTCCTCGCCGGAGCGGTCTGCTACGGCATCGCCCTCTCCGCGATCGTCCTCATGCCCGAGTTCCTGACCACCCAGTCCGACCCGAAGGTGGTCGGGGTGGACGGGATCGAGCGCGACGTGCCGCCGTACACGGCCCAGCAGCAGCGCGGGCGCGACACCTACGGCAAGCAGATCTGCTGGCACTGCCACAGCCAGTACGTCCGTCCCGTCAACGAGGAGGACAAGCGGTGGGGGCCGGTCTCCCAGACCGGCGAGTACGCCTTCGACATCCCTCACTTCTTCGGCACCCGCCGCACCGGCCCCGACCTCCATCGCGAGGGTGGCTTCCGGCCCGACGACTGGCACGTGGCGCACTTCTACAACCCGCGCTGGACCGTGCCCCTCAGCGTGATGCCTGCCTTCCCCTGGCTGTTCTACGAGGAGGGGCGCTCGGCCAAGGTCCGCGAGGCCCTCGCGCTCCTCGACACGAACGGCGACGGCATCCTCTCGACCAAGATCGGCGACGACGGCACCGACCCGAACGACGCCGTCCGCGAGATGCGCCGGCTCGTCTCGAGCCAGGACAAGGCCACCCGCCTCGACATGCGCGGCGTGCGGCCCCCGTCCCGCGCCGGCGAGGCCGCCCCCGACCCGATGCTCTACGCCGAGGCGGAGGACACGGCCGACGGCCTCGTCACCACGTACGACGCGGGCCCGCGCCCGACGGACGAGTGCGTGGACCTGATCGCCTACCTCCAGCGGCTGGGCACCACGATCGGCGGCTGGCGTCCCCTCGCCTACGCGCCGACGCCGAACCGCGCCTCGCCCTTCGACGACGCGACGCCGCGTCCGCGCCGCTCGCCGGCCATGCGGGCCTACGGGTTCCATCGCCAGGACGCCGCCAAGGTGAAGGCCGCGGCCGAAGCGACCGCCGCCTACGAGAAGGCCGCGAAGGCCTGGGACGCCGAGCACCCGATCCTCGCCACCCGACTGGTCAAGGGCGGGGAGCTGTTCGCCAAGTACTGCGCCGGCTGCCACGGCGCCGAAGGGCGCGGCAACGGCCTCGCCGCAGCCACCATGCTGGTCCGCCCGCGCGACTTCACCCTGGGCCAGTTCCGCTACCGCAGCACGCCCGTGGGCTTCCTGCCGACGGACGGCGACCTGTACCGCACCCTGCACCGCGGCCTCCCCGGCACCTCGATGCCTTCCTTCAAGGAGATGGCCGACGAGCAGCTCTGGCTGCTGGTGGACTACGTCAAGTCGCTGTACGAGGGCGACAAGCCGTTCAACGAGCGCGCCCAGGTGGCGCCTTCCACGCCCCAGCGCTTCGACCCCTCCCCCGACAAGGAGCTGGCCCGCGGCCGGGCGCTCTACCTCACGCTGCAGTGCTACAACTGCCACGGCCTGGAAGGCCGCGCCGACGGGCCGGGCTGGGCCGACACGGGCTCCGACTACGGTGGCCGCCTACGCCCCCGCGACCTGCGCCCGCGCCTCAAGCCCGAGGACGGCCCGGAGGTCTACGCCCTTCTCGGCCGCCATCTCGAGCGCTTCTTCGGCAAGGAGGCCTGGAAGGGCCTCGCCGAGGGCGCCGGCTGGAAGGGCCTCGCGCCCACGGACGCCGCCAAGCAGAAGGACTTCATGCTCTTCCTGCTCGGGACGAAGGGTCGTCTCGTCAACGTGCTCGGGGCGGAGGCCGTCCAGAAGGCCCTGGGCGACCGCTACAAGAAGCTCTTCGAGCGTGGCCTCGACCCGCTCGAGGACATCCGGATGGCCTGCGCCACCGAGAAGGACAAGCCCGCGCTCCGCTTCCGCGGGGGCGCCGCCCCGGAAGACCTCTACCGGACGATCATGACGGGCCTCGACGGCTCGCCCATGAAGTCGCAGGTGAACGACTTCTGGATGAAGTCGGAGGTCAAGCTGGCGGGACGCGAGGGCGACAAGTCGCTCGGCCGCTTCGACAAGCGCTTCCTCTGGACGCAGAAGGCGCCCACCGGGGACGCCTCCAAGGACGGCGCCGAGAAGAAGAAGCTCGCCGTGGTGACCAACGACCCGGCCCTGCGCGAGGTCGGCGTGTTCACCGTCAAGAACGACAAGGGCGAGGACGAGGAGTACCTCCTCGTGCAGCCCGGCGACGACTGGGCCATCGTCCACTACGTCATGTGGCTCGCCTGCATCCCTCAGCAGCGCGCGGGCAACTGATCCGCCGCACGTTTCCCCGACGCGGCGGGGCCCTCCCCGCCGCGTCTGCCGTTGCACCCGATGGGTTTCCGGGCGCAGCGCGTCCGTGCGCGCGGGCCCGTCGGAGCGCCGGGACGCGGCGCTGCCGGGGAAGGGGGGGGGGCGCGGGGGGAGGAGGAGTAGCATGGGCACTCCCTCCGCTCCGTTCGAGCTCCCCCGGAGCCTCGGTGTACCTGAACCTCGCCCAGATCGCCGAGTCGTTCGGAGTCTCGGAGCGGGTCGTGTCGGGATGGATGCGGGACGAGGGGCTGCCGCACACGCTCGACCGCGGGCGACCGCTGTTCGACCGCGCCCAGGTCGCGCAGTGGGCGATGACCCGCGGGTTGGCCGCGAAGGCCGGATTCCTCGCGCCTCCCGTCGCGTCCCTCTCGACGCAGCTCCGCCTCGGCGCCCTCCTGCGCGCGGGCGGGATCTGGCGGGACGTCGCCCCTGCCGGGGTGTCCGACGTCTTCGTCCGCGTCGCGACCGCGCTGCCGGGGATGGGCGCCCCCGTCCGCGCCCTGCTCGAGCAGCGCCTGCGCGCCCCCGGAGGGGTCTCCATGGCGCCCATCGGGGCGGGTTACGCGCTGCCCCACCCCGCGGCGCGTTTCGCCCTGGGGCGTGACGCGGGCGCCCTCGCGATCCTCCTGCTGCGCGAAGCCCTCGCACCCGTCGAGCCGCGCGTGGACGATGTGCCCGTCACCCGGCTGGTCTTCGTCCTCGCGCCCTCGCCGCGCACCCACCTCGAGCTGATCGCACGGGTGAGCCGGCTGCTCGTGCGCGGCCCGCTCGGGCCCCTGCTCGAGGGGGGCGCGACGGACGAGGCCATCCTGGGGGCGGTGGACGCGGCGGACGCGGCCGGGGCGCAGGCGACCTCCACGGGGGGCCGTCGGTGAGTCCCGCGCCCCTCCTGCTCCTCGCGTTCGCGGCCCTCTCGGCCTCGATCCTGGTGGGGCGCGTGGGGGCCCGACCCTGGCTCGTGCTCGTGGCCCTCGGGACCGCCGCCGGCCTCGGCGCGGCGGTCTCCGTGCTGCTCGGCGCGGGAGAGCTCGAGTGGCGGAGCGCCTTCGACGTCGGGGGCGAGCCGCTGCATGTACGGCTCGACGGCCTCGGCGCCGTGTTCGTCGCCCTCCTGTGCGCGGTGGGGGGCGCCGGCGCGGTCTACGCGCATGCGTACTGGTCCGACGCCCACCACCCGGCGTCCGCCCCCCGCGGACGCGCCTGGTGGAGCGCGGGCCTCGTGTGCATGGGGCTCGTGATGACCGCCTCGAACGGCCTCCACTTCCTGATCGCGTGGGAGCTGTTCGCGGTCTGCTCCTACGTGCTCATCACGCTCGAGCGGGGGCGGTCCGAGGTGGCCGCCGCGGGCTGGCTCTACCTGGCTGCCTCCCACGCGGGGACCCTCTTCCTCTTCGCCTTCTTCGCGGCCCTGGCGGCGCAGACGGGGGGGTGGGACCTCGGCCCCCTGGCCGAGCGCGCGGACCTCGCGCCCCTCTTCTGGCTCGGGCTCGTCGGGTTCGGCCTCAAGGCGGGGATGTTCCCGCTCCACGTGTGGCTGCCCTCGGCGCACGCGAGCGCGCCGAGCCACGTCTCCGCCCTGATGTCGGGCGTCGCGATCAAGATGGGGGTCTACGGGCTGCTGCGCTTCAGCGGTTGGCTGCCCGTCCCCGAGGCGGCCGGCTGGGTGCTCCTCGCGCTCGGCGCCGCGAGCGCGCTGCTCGGGATCGCGTTCGCCTTCGTCCAGACCGACGTCAAGCGCCTCCTCGCGTACTGCTCCGTGGAGAACGTGGGCGTGATCGTCCTGGGCCTCGGCGCGGCCCTCCTCGCGCGCGCGCACGGGGACGCCCCGTGGGGCCGGCTCGCGCTCGCGGGGGCGCTGCTCCACGTCTGGAATCACGGGGCGTTCAAGGCGCTGCTCTTCTTCGGGGCCGGGGCCGTGCTCCACGCCACCGGCACCCGGGAGATGAGCCGGCTCGGCGGGCTCTGGCGCAGGATGCCCGCGACGGCGGCGCTGTTCGCGATCGGCGCGGTGGCGGTCTCGGGGCTGCCGCCGCTCAACGGCTTCGCGAGCGAGTGGCTGGTCTACCTCGGGCTGTTCGGCTCCGCCGGGGCGCGGGATCCGGCCTCGTGGGCCACCCTGCCGGCGGCCCTCGCGCTCGCGATGACGGGGGCCCTGGCGCTCGCGAGCTTCGTCAAGGCGGGCACGCTCGTGTTCCTCGGCACGCCGCGCACGCGCGCGGCGGCGGAGGCGCACGAGTGCGGTCCCGCCATGCGGGCGCCGATGGTGGCGTTCGCGGCGGTCTGCGTCGCCCTCGGGCTCGCCCCCGCCCTCGCCTGGCCCGCGCTC
>CAZJJQ010000200.1:0-6988 GCA_964546345.1 uncultured Planctomycetales bacterium | reverse complement strand
CGATGCGGACGTGCTGCGGGCCCACGGGGACCACGGCGTCGAAGGGCGGGGGGCTTCCCATGGCGGGGCGGGGGCGCCCCGCCCGTGCGCGCGGGGAGGGCGCCGGATCCCGGGAGAGGACTCAGAGCGCCGACGGGCGGAGCTTCTCGGGGTCGTAGCCGTACGTCTGGAAGGCCGCCGCGATCTCGCCCTTCCGGCCCTGACCCTCGGCCGCGAGCGCCTCGAGGGTCGCGATCACGATGGAGGGGGCGTCGATCTCGAAGTGACGACGCAGGGCCTCGCGCGTGTCGCTCATGCCGAAGCCGTCGGTGCCCAGCGGCGTCAGCCGACCCGGGAGCCAGCGCGCGACCATGTCGGGGAGGAGCTTCACGTAGTCCGAGACGGCCACGAAGGGCCCCTTCGCGTCGCCGAGCGCCTCGACGAGGTAGGGCCGCTTCGGCGGCTCGTCGGGGTGGAGCCGGTTGTGGCGCTCCACGTCGAGCGCGTTGCGGCGCAGCTGCTGATAGGAGGTGACGCTCCACAGGTCGGACGAGACCCCGTGGTTCCTCGCGAGCAGCTCCTGGGCCTCGATCGCGAAGTTCACCGCGCACCCGCTGCCGAAGAGCTGGACGTGCCGGCCGAGACGCTCGGGCGCGTCGCGGAGCTTGTAGATGCCCCGGAGGATGCCCTCCTTCACGTCGCCCGGCATCGGCAGCTGCACGTAGTTCTCGTTCTGCAGCGTGACGTAGTAGAAGACGTCCTGCGTCTCGCGCACCATGCGCCGCAGGCCCTCCTCGACGATCACGGCGATCTCGTAGGCGAACGCGGGGTCGTAGGCGATGAGGTTGGGAACCGCCGTCGCCAGCAGGTGGCTGTGCCCGTCCTCGTGCTGGAGCCCCTCGCCGTTGAGCGTCGTGCGGCCCGCGGTCCCGCCGAGCAGGAAGCCCCGGCCGCGCGCGTCGCCGAACGCCCACACCTGGTCGCCGGTCCGCTGCATGCCGAACATCGAGTAGAAGACGTAGAACGGGAACATCGGCTCGGCGTGCGTGGCGTAGCAGGTGCCCGCGGCCTGGAAGGAGGCCATGGAGCCCGCCTCCGTGATGCCCTCCTCGAGCACCTGGCCGTCCTCGGCCATGCGGAGGCGCAGGAGCATGCCGGCGTCGGTGGGCTCGAACTGCTGCCCCGCGGGGTCGTAGATCCCGACGCTGCTGAAGAGCGGGTCCATGCCGAACGTGCGCGCCTCGTCCGGGATGATGGGGACGATCCGCCGCCCGATCTCGGGGTCCTTGAGGAGCTTCGAGAACAGCGACACGAACGCCATCGTGGTGGACACCGGCTTCGACGAGCCCTTGTGGAACTCCTCGTAGAGCTTCGGCCCGGGGATCGGCATGGCGTGCGGCGTGCTCGTGCGGCGCTTGGGGAGCAGCCCGCCGAGCCGCGCCCGGTGCTCGAGCAGGTACCGCACCTCGGGCGAGTCCTTGCCCGGGTGGTAGTAGGGCATCCTCTCGACCTCGGCGTCCGAGATCGGCAGCTCGAGCCGGTCGCGGAACGACTTGAGCTCGGCGACGTCCATCTCCTTGATGCTGTGGGCCCGGTTGGACGACTGCGCCTTGCCGAGGTCCCAGCCCTTCACCGTGTGCGCGAGGACCACCGTCGGACGGCCCCGGTGCTCGACCGCCGCCTTGTAGGCCGCGTGGACCTTCTGCCGGTCGTGCCCGCCCCGTCGGAGGCGGCCCATCTGCTCGTCGTCGAGGTGCGCCACCAGCTCGAGCAGGCGCGGGTCCGCGCCGAACAGGTGCTTGCGGATGTACGCGCCGCCTTCGGCCCGCATCTTCTGGAAGTGGCCGTCGAGCAGCTCGTTCAGGCGCCTCCGGAGCAGGCCCTCCGTGTCGTTCTGGAGCAGGGGGTCCCACTCGCGGCCCCACACGACCTTGATCACGTTCCAGCCCGCGCCGCGGAACACGGTCTCGAGCTCCTGGACGATCTTCCCGTTGCCGCGCACCGGGCCGTCGAGCCGCTGCAGGTTGCAGTTCACGACCCACACCAGGTTGTCGAGGCCCTCGCGCGCCGCGACGGAGAGCGCGCCGAGCGACTCGGGCTCGTCCGTCTCGCCGTCGCCGACGAACGCCCAGACCCGCGACGCGCTGGTGTCCTTGATCCCGCGCGCGTGCAGGTACCGGTTGAAGCGCGCCTGGTAGATCGAGGCGATGGGCCCGAGGCCCATGGACACCGTGGGGTACTCCCAGTAGTCGGGCATCAGCCGCGGATGGGGGTACGACGAGAGCCCCGCCCCCCGCACGGCCTCGCGGCGGAAGTTCTCGAGCTTCTCCTGGTCGAAGCGCCCTTCGAGGAAGGACCGCGCGTAGATGCCCGGCGAGGCATGCCCCTGGTAGAAGATCTGGTCGCCCGACCCCTCCCCGTCCTTGCCGCGGAAGAAGTGGTTGAAGCCGACGTCGTACAGCTCCGCCGACGACGCGAACGTCGCGAGGTGCCCGCCGATCCCGTGCGACCGCGCGTTGGCCCGCACGACCATGAGCGCCGCGTTCCAGCGCAGGATGGAGTCGATCCGCTCCTCCATCTCCTCGTCGCCCGGGTAGGCCGGCTGGTGCTCCACGGGGATCGTGTTGACGTAGTCGGTGGCGAGCAGCTGGTCCGGGACGAACCCTCCCCGCCGCGCCTGCTCGAGGAGCATGGCGAGCAGATAGCGCGCGCGGTTGGGCCCGCTCCCCTCGTTGACGGCCGCGAGCGAGTCGAGCCACTCCCCCGTCTCCTCGGGATCGCTGTCCTGCTGCACGGTCGAGTACAGGGTCACGTCGGCGGCTCCAAGACGACTCGCCCCCGGTGCGGGGGCGGCGCGTGACTCTACCGCCCGTGACGGGCCCCGCCCCGCTCGGCGCGCGTCGGGACGAGGCGGGCCGGGGCGTGCGGCGGGGGGCGGTCGGAAGGGGCGGACGATTCGGGGGGCGCCGGGGGCCGATCGACGGAGCCGCGACGGGGGCGGCCCCCGGCGCCCACCGGATTCCGCCCCCCCATACCCCCGCGCGGCCCGGCCGGCTGTGCCTACGCCCGCAGCCACCGCGTCAGGTGCGGGAAGCCCTGCCGACCCTCGGCCCGCGCCTTCGCGGGGTCTTCGCACAGGCCCATCCACACGAGGAGGGGCAGGCCGATGTAGGTCCCGCGCTCGAAGCTGTCGCGCAGCCACGCGGCGTCGCCGGCGTACCCGCCCGCATGGAGCACGAGGTCGAGGGGCACGCCGGCCTCGAGGCACGCGGCGTAGGTCCAGAGGATGACGCCGAGCTCGGTGCCCGCGAGCTCGGGGACCGAGGCGGCGACGTTGCCGTGGAGCTGCGCGCGGCGGTCCGGCGGGCAGAGCGCCACGTGACCGGCCTCGTGGAGGAGGTCGCCCGGGTGGGCCAGCCGTGCGCGGTCGAAGTGGAGCACGCCGCCGCGGACCTCGACGCCGGGGAGGAACGTGGGGTCGGGCAGCGGCGTCTCGGCGAAGGGGATCCCGATGCGCGCGAGGAAGGAGGTGAGGGCGGCGATCAGCGCGTCGCGGGCGGCGGCGGCGGCTTCGGCCTCCATCGAGGCGGCGAGCGCGTCGGCGGTCGGCGTGCCCTGACGCCGGAGCTCGGCGACGACCCGGCGGCGGACGTCGTCGGCCAGGGGGGCGGGGGCCATCGCCTCGGCAGGGAAGCCCGCGTCGCGGAACCAGGCGTCGGTGCCGGCGTCGCGGAGGCCGTCGATCACGAGGTGCACGCGCTCGGTGGGGCCGCGGTTCACCACGGCGTGGGTCGCCGAGAAGTCGGCGTACCAGCACTCGCCGGGTCGTAGGGGGACGCGCTGCCCCGCGACGGTGAACTCGACGTCGGGGTGCGAGAGGATCGGCACGTGGAGGCGGAAGACGCCGTCGCGGTACGAGAGGCCCGGGTCGCGGTGCGGCCGGATCTCGCCGCCCGGCGCCTGCCGCAGCAGGCGCACGCTCTCGGTGCGACAGGGGAGGCGCGCGAGGAGGGCCGCCACGTGCGGGCACCGGGCGAGCAGCGGCGTGTCCCGCGGGGGCACGGCGGGGCCGGGATGGGCCGTGATGTCGGTGGCCGAGCCCGTCGGCGACCGCAGCGCCAGGGACGACCACCCCCCCACGTAGTCGCGCGTGTTGAAGTGCGCGGGCCACTCGAGCGCGAGGAGGCCTTCTAGGTCCGCCCGCAGGCCCTCGAGATCGACGGCCAGCGGCAGGCGCAGGAACGGAGGAGGGGCGACCGGAGGCATGGGTCGGGCGGGGATCCTGACCGGCGGAAGGTGCGGCCGGCCGGGCGCATCGTATCCAGCCCCGGGAACCCGCACGGCGCGCGGGCATCGCGTCGAGCCGGGCTCGCACCCGCCCTTCCCCCCGCACTCCCCTTCTGCCACGCTGAGACGGGGCGCCGCGATCCGTCGCCGCGCTCCCCGCCGTGCACGAGCCCTCCGACCCGGAACCGAACGCCTCGCCCGCCCGACGGTCCCGTCGGTCGGCGTGGGTGGGCGTGCTGCTCGCGCTCGCCGCGACCGCGATCGCTCTCGTGGCGACGGGCGCCCTCGACCCGAGCCCCGGCTCCACGCCCGAAGACGTGGGCGCGTCCGATCCGGCAGGCTCCTCCCGCCTGCGTCCGCACACGATGGAGCCGAAGCCGATCCCGGCCGGCGCGGTCGAGATCGTCGTGGTCGAACGCGGCGCGGGACCGGTCGAGGGCGTCGAGCTGCGGCTGTCGTCGTCGCTCTCCTCCACGGACGACGGCGAGCGCGGCCTCTCCGCGCGCACGGACGGGGAGGGCCGGGCGCGGTTCGAGGGGACGCTCCCCGGGTTCCTGGAGGTCGTCTCCGACGCGTGGGCGGCGGAGCCGCCGGTGCGCGCCATCGAAGGCGGGCGCCAGGTCGTGGTGGAGGTGGAGGCCCGTCCCCCCTTCCGCACCGTGCTCGTGGAGGGCACGTCGGGGATCGGGGTCGCGGACTGGCGGCTAGGCACGGTGGCCGTCCGGGCCGACGACACGCGACGCGGCGTCGCGCTCACCGCGTCCACGGACGGGCGGGGCGCCGCGATGTGGCCCGCCGCCCGCCGACGGCCGGCGATCCTGGCCGCGACCGACGGCAAGCGCCGCGTCCATGCGTTCTTCCTCGAGGTGCCCGCGGGACGGACCGAGGCCGTGCTCGAGGTGCCCCCCGTCGAGCGCACCTCGCGGGTGCGCGTGCTCGACGCGGCGCGGCGACCGCTCCCGGGCGCGCGCGTGGGCGGGGGCTCGGAGGGCGCCGGCATCGCGTTCGAGACGGACGCGAACGGCGAGGTGGAGCTCGACCACGGAGGCCGGGCGGGCCTCCCGCTCACGGTGACCGCGCCCGGCTTCGTCGCGCGGTCCGTGCGGATCGAGGGCGACCGCCCCGTCGAGGTGGTGCTTGCGCCGACCGGCGCGCGGACGTTCCGCCTCCGCCGCGCGGACGGCGGCGAGGTCGAGGACGGCGCCCGCCTGCGCGTGCTCACCCGCGGGCCGACGTATTACGGCCCGGAAGCGCCCGGGCTCGATGTCGGTGGGACGTGCACGAACGGGACGGTCGTGGTCGAGGGGCTTCCGGCGACGGCCTTCGACGCGCGCGTCGCCGTGACGGGCCCCGGCCTCCTCTCCCTCGCACGCATCGCCGCGGGCGACGACCCCACCACGCCCATCGACGTGCTCGCCGCCCCCCCGCGCACCCTGACCGTGCGCGTGGCGGCCCCTGCGTCGGACGGCGAGAGCGCGGCGGTCGGCCTCCTGTGGGTGCGCGCGACGGGCGGGCCCGGATGCGCCGCCTCCGCCGCCGACGGCTGGCTCGCGCTCTCCGAGGCCGTGCGCGCCGGGGGCAGCGACGACCCGTTCGGCGCCCTGGTGGTGCGTTCGGGGCCCGAGTGGACCCTCGATGTGCCGGCGAGCCCCGAGCCTCGGTTCCTCGAGATGGGCTCGCCCGAGGGGACGTACGCATGCCTGGCGGTGGGCCCCGCGGACGCGGCCGGCGTCCGCGAGGCGCGCCTCGTGCACGTCCCCGGGGAGGCCACGGGGACGCCGAGCCCCGTGCGCGTCGAGTGGGCCACGGGCGGCGCCGCCGAGCTGCTCCCCCTCGAGGTCCGGCGCGACGAGAACGGGGCCCCCGCCTCGCCGGCCCTGACCGACTCCTCGGGCCTCGCGCTCCTGCGGCTCCTCCCCGGCCGCTACGTCCTGGCGGCGGAGCTCCCCGACGGCACCCGGTTCGAGGGCGACGGCCCTCTGCTGCTCCCGACGCGGGGGACCCCGGTGATCCGGCTGCGCCCCGCCGGGCGGTAGGGACGCGCTCGGGCCGGGGACGGCCCGCCTCGGGTGCTATCCTGCCCCGCAACGCTCCCCCGAGGCCGACATGACGACCGGAACGAACCCCGCCGCGATCCCGCCCGCCATCCCCGACGAGGACAAGATCAAGGCCATCCTCGAGGAGATCCGCCCCTACCTCCAGCGCGACGGGGGCGACTGCGAGTTCGTCTCCTACGAGAACAAGATCGTCAACCTGCGCCTGCACGGCGCGTGCGGCACGTGCCCGAGCAGCCTGATGACCCTGCGCATGGGCATCGAGAACGCGATCCGCGACCAGGTGCCCGACGTCCAGGGCGTGGCGAACGTGGACCAGCTCGCGGGTTTGGACGCGCACGGGCACGACCACGGCCACCACCACGGGCACTAGCGGCGTGTCGCCCGATCCGGGGGCCCGTGGCGTCGCCCTCGTCACGGGGGCGGGCAGCGGGGTAGGACGCGCGGTCGCGCACCGGCTCGCGGCGCGGGGTCACGACGTGGCTCTCCTGGGCCGCACCGTCGCCACCCTCGAGACGACGGCCGTCGCGATCCGCGCCGAGGGGCGGCGCGCCCTCCCGTGCGCCGCCGACGTGGCCGACCGCGCGGGCGTCGAGGCCGCGCTCGCGCGCGTGCGCGAGGCCCTGGGACCGGTGCGCGTCCTCGGCACCGCCGCCGGGATCGCCGCG
>CAZJJQ010000199.1:0-7029 GCA_964546345.1 uncultured Planctomycetales bacterium | reverse complement strand
TCAGCCGCACTTCCCCGGCTGGCAGTAGCAGGTGGTGCGGGGCCGGACGTCGGCGTCCTTCCAGGCGGCGTCCACGCGCTCCTTGAGTCGCCGCGCCTCCTCGAGCCTCTCCGGTCCCTGGAAGGAGATCGCCCGCCACAGCCCGAGGAGGGCCCACGCGTTCTCGGGCCACCGGGCGAGGTCCTCGCGATACACGGCCTCGGCCTCCGCGTGGCGTCCCGCGGTCATCAGCACGGCGCCGAGCGTGTGGCGCACGGGCTGGATCCAGTCGGGCGGCTCGTCGTAGCGCAGCTGCGTCTCGAGGGCGACGGCCCCGCGCAGCAGGCGTACCGCGTCGTCGAAGCGCTCCGCCTTCGCGGCGATCTCCCCGTCGATCACGCGCTCCGCGATCGCGAGCAGGGCGGACGCGGGATTGTTGCCGAAGGTCCACTCGGGCGGGACCTTGGCCTCCGCGGCGCGGAACGCCTCCCGCTCCCGGCCGGCCTCTTCGGTCCTCCCGAGCGCGTTGAGGGCCACGGTGCGCGTCCATCGCCACAGGGCACGCGACAGGGGCAGCATCTCCGCCGGCTCGGGCTCCTCGAGGAGCTCCTTCCACCGGCCGAACCGCATGAGGACCTCGGACGGGAAGATCATGAAGCCGTCGGCCACGGGCGCGAAGGCCTGGAGGAAGTCGGCGGGCACGCCCGCCACCATGGCGCGTGCGGCGCGCAGCGCCTCCTCGCTCCGCCCGCGCATCATCGCGGTGAACGCGAGGAAGTGGTGGTTGTGCGCCATGTAGACCACGTAGAAGCCCGGGCTCGGGTGCTGCGTCCGGTACCACGCATCGGCCTCGATGGCGCGCTCGTTGGCCGCGGCGGCCTCGGCCCACCGGCCCACGCGCGCGTACACGTGCGCGGGCATGTGCACGAGGTGCCCGGCGCCGGGCACGAGGTCGCGCAGGGCGTCCGCGGCGGCCACGGCGCGTCCCGGCTTCGGGGAGGCCTCGAGCGCGTGGATCCACAGGTGCAGCGCGCCCGGGTGCTTCGGGTCCAGCGCCATCGCCCTCTCGAGCAGGGCGAGCACCTCGTCGGCGCCCGGCTGCGCGACCCCCTCCGGCGTCCAGAGGTCCCATGGACGCAGGTCCATCAGCGCCTCGGCGGCGAGCGTCGCCACGTCCGCGTCCTGCGGGTAGGTCGCCGCCACCCGGCGCATGGCCGCCGCATAGGCTTCGTCGAGCGGCCTGCGGTCCTCGGGCTGCGGGTCCGCGTACCGCGCGGAGAGGGCCGCGATCAGCGCCCGCTCCTCCTCGCTCGCCCCTGCGGCGGCCGCCTTCGCCTTGCCGAGCGCCTCCCAGGCGACCTTCGCGGCGTCGGGCAGGACGAGCGGGAGGTTGATGTGGGGGCCGTTCACGAGGGCGATGCCCCACCACGCCATGGCGCACGCGGGGTCGGCGGCCGCCGCGCGCCGGAACTCCTCCTCCGCGGCGCGGTGGCTGAAGGCGAACGCCAGCACGAGGCCGCGATCGAAGGCCCGCTGTGCCTCGGGCGAGGCCGTCGTCACCTTGCGTGTGTGGACGCCGAGATGGAAACGCTCCGCGGAAGGGGCATCCCCTGCGGAGACGCCGTGCACGGGACCGAGGGGCCCGAGCGCCGCCGCGATCCACGTGAACGCCACGAACGAGCCCAGCGGACCGCGGCGGATTCGACGCACGGAGCACCTCCCGGATCGGCCGCCATGGTGCGAGGAGCCGGGTGCCGCGTCCAGGGGGCGATCCGCTCCCGCCCGTGGCACCGGGGGGGCGCGGAGGGGTGTCTCCCTGCCTGGGTAGCCTGCCGTCGTGTTCGATCCTACCCATCCCGTCATCGTCCAGGGCGACGGCTCCATCCTCGTGGACGCCCACCATCCGCGCTACGAGGCCGCGCGCGAGGCCCTCGCCCCGTACGCCGAGCTGGTCTCGGCCCCGGAGCACGTCCACACCTACCGTCTGAGCGCGATCTCGATCTGGAACGCCATGGCGCTCGGGAAGACGGCCACGGACGTGAAGATCGACGTGGGGCGCTACGCCCAGCACGGCGTGCCGGGGAACGTGCTGGCCAACATCGACGCCTGGGCTTCGCGGCACGGTCGGATCGTGCTCGAGGCCGCGGACGAGGGCCTGGTGCTCCGGTGCGCCGACGCGGTGCTCGCGCGCGAGATCTCCTCGGTGGACGGCGTGGCCCGGCTCCTCGGCGCGCCGTTCGGCGAGGGGGCGTTCGCCATCGATCCCCTGCACCGGGGCGAGATCAAGTGGGCGCTCGTCAAGGTCGGCTTCCCCGTCGAGGACCGCGCCGGCTTCTCGAAGGGCGACCCGATGCCCTTCCGTGTGAAGGACGGCGAGGGGTTCCAGGTCCGCGACTACCAGCGCGGAGCGGCCGACGCGTTCGCGGCCTCCGGCGGCCCCTCGGGCGGGCACGGGGTCGTCGTGCTGCCCTGCGGCGCGGGCAAGACGCTCGTGGGCCTCCTCTCGATGGAGCGGGTCGGGGCGAGCACCTTGATCCTCGTCACGAGCGAGGCCGCCGCCGAGCAGTGGGCCCGCGAGATCCGCGAGCGGACCGACCTGCCCGCGGACGCGGTGGGCCTCTACACGGGCTCGAGCAAGGTCATCCGTCCCGTCACGATCGCGACCTACTCGGTCCTCACGCGCCGGAAGGGCGGCGAGTTCGCCCACCTCGCCCTCTTTCGCGCCCGACCCTTCGGCCTGGTCGTCTACGACGAGGTGCACCTGCTGCCCGCCCCGGTGTTCCGCATGACGGCCTCGCTCCAGGCGGTCCGTCGCCTCGGCCTGACCGCCACCCTCATCCGTGAGGACGGCAAAGAGGAGGACGTCTTCGCGCTGATCGGGCCGAAGCGCTACGACGTCCCGTGGAAGGTGCTCGAGCGCGCCTCCTGGATCGCCGAGGCCGAGTGCGTGGAGGTCCGCGTCCCCGCCTCGCCCGCCGACCGCGTCGAGCTGAGCAAGGTCGAGCCTGCCGAGCGCTTCCGCGTCGCGGCGTCGTCCGCCACCAAGGACGCGACCGTGCGCGCCCTCGTCGAACGGCACCGTCACCAGCCCACCCTCGTGCTCGGCGTCTACCTGGACGCCCTGCGCCGCGTCGCCGCCGAGCTCGGGGCCCCGCTCGTCTGCGGCGACACGCCACCCGCGCGGCGTCAGGAGCTCTACGACGCGTTCCGCAAGGGCGAGCTGCGGACGCTGGTGCTCTCCCGCGTCGGCTCGTTCGCCATCGACCTGCCGAGCGCCAGCGTCGCCATCGAGGTGTCGGGCACGTTCGGCTCGCGACAGGAGGAGGCCCAGCGGCTCGGGCGCGTGCTCCGGCCGAAGGACGAGACGGCGTACTTCTACACCGTCGTGCTCGCCGACACCGTCGAGCAGGACGCCGCGCTCCGCCGCCAACGGTTCCTGGCGGAGCAGGGGTACCGCTACCGGGTCGAGGTGCCCGGGGGCGGGGGTGGTGCCCCGTGAGCGCCGAGGCCCGTGCCGCCTCCGCGCGCGAGCACGCGGCCGAGATCCGCGCGCTCACGCCGACCGCGCGGCTGCGGCTCGCCGGCAAGGCGGGCGTGGCCACGGCGAAGGACGACGCGAAGCTCGCGCAGGCGCTCGCGCTGGCGCTGGCGTCCCCCGAGGGGGCGCAGCGCATCCTCGACGGCCTCTCTCCCGACGGGCGTGCGCTCGCCCGATTGCACGGTACGGGCCCCGGGACCCTCTCCTCGAAGGAACTCTCCGCCTGGGCCCGCGCCGAGCTCGGATGGACGAAGCCCCGGTTCGGCGCGGCGCACGCCGAGCTCCTGGCCTGCGGGCTGCACCGGGATCCGGGCGACCGGTACGTGGAGGACCACGTCGCGCTCCTCGCGTGCTTCGCGGAAGGGGCGAGCTCGAGCGAAGGGGCCTACTCCGCGGGGCTGCTGCCCGAGGCCGCGCCCGTCGTCCCGATGGGCCGCCGACTCGCGCTGCTTGCGGCCTACGCCTTCCTCGATCCGGTCCGCCGCACCCGGGCCGGCGGCCTCAACAGCCACTGGCTGGAGCGGGCCTACGGAGCCTTCGCCCCCCTCGGCACCTCCAGTCACCAGCTGTTCTCCGAGGTGAACGTGCTCCTGCGACTGGGAGTGCTCGCGCGGCGGGACGAGGGCGACGAGGCCGATCGGTACCACGTCGTCCCCACCGCCCTCGCGAGCCTCGATGCGCGCCCGATCGAGCTCGGGCTCGCCGTGCTCGAGTGCGCCGCGAGCGACTCCCTCGAGCACGCCCGGGGCCTGCTGGTGGCGATCGACCGGGTGCGGAAGCAGGGCCACCAGGGGCCGGTCCCGCTCGCCCTGGTGGCCTCGGCCCTTCACGAGGTGGACACGCTGGCCCTCTGGCAGCTCTGTCGCGCCCACCCGGAGCAGTACGGTCCGCGCCCGCTCGCGCGCGGCGCGGGCCTCCTCCGGAGGCTCGGCCTCGTCACCGTGACGAGCGGGGCGGAGGGCCTGCAGGTCACGGAGGTGTCCGCGGCCCCCGCCACCGGCAAGGCCGGGGAGGGGGCGCCCCCTGCGGCGCCCCACGGCGAGAGGCCCACCTCGCGCTGGATCGTCCAGCCGAACTTCGAGGTGCTCGTCCCGGAGGACGCCGGGGCGGCGGCGACCGCGCGGCTCGGGGAGATCGCCGACCTCCAGACCGTCGATCGCGTCGCGCGCTTCCGCCTCACCCGTGAGTCCGTAGGGCGATCCCTCGTGCGGACGGGGAGCGTCTCCGAGGCCCTCGATCACCTCCGGGCGGGCGCGCTGCACGGCGTGCCGGAGAACGTCGCGGAGACGATCTCCTCCTGGGGCCGCCGAGCTTCCGTCGCCCGACCCTACCGCGGCGGGGTCATCGTGGCGGGTTCGCCCGAGCAGGCCGAGGTGCTGCGTGCCCGTCCCGACGTCCAGGGAGAGATCGCCCCCGGCGTCTTCCACGTGTCCGGCCCGCGCCTGGCCGAGATCCTGAAGGAACTCGCCGCCGCGGGGCACGTGGTGGCGCCCCTGGCGGCAGACCGCCACGACGCCGGGGCGGTCCGCGCGGCCCAGACCGCGAACGCCTGCGCCGAGAGGCTCGGGAAGCAGATCGAGCGGGTCGCCGCCACGCTCTCGCCGGAGCTCGCGCGCCGGCAGGCGGAGCTCGCGCGCATCCGGGCCGAGGCGGCGGCCGCAGCCGCACGTGCGAAGCGGGCCTCCAAGACGGGGGAACCTCCGCCTGCGCGGCCCTCGGTGCCCCCCCGTCGCAAGGCCGTGGACGTGGAGTGCGTCTGGCCGCTCGTGCACCGGGTCCTCGAAGCGCGTCGCGACCTGCTCGCGACGATCCTCGCGGTGCACGACGACACGTTGTGGTCGGCCGAGGAGTCGGGCTCTCCGCGCGCGGCGGAGCGATTCCTCGCCGAGGTGGGGGAGGCGATGGGGCTCCTGCCCGGGGCTCCAGGCGCCCCGGCCCCTCCCTCGCCCTCGAGCGCCCCTTCGATCCCTCCTCCGCCCGCCACCGAGGGGGGCGCCCGGGCAGCCGCAGGCCCGGCGCGGGGCGGTCGCACGCCCGACCCCGACCGGGCTGCGGAGGCCGCGGCAGCGGTCGCCTCCTGCGCCTCGGCCCGGGGACCCGTCCACGACGACGAGGACGAAGAGGGCGACGGGTTCGAGGACGACGAGGTCGGCGCCGGCGCCCGTCACGTGGGGCTCGACGCCGACTGGAAGACGCTGCCGCTCGGCCAGCTCGAGGACGTCCTCGGCTACGCCGCCGAGCACGAGCTGCTCGTGGAGGTCCTCTACGTCAATGCCGCCGGGCAGTCGAAGCCGCGCGTGATCCAGCCCACGAACGTCCATCGCCAGAAGCGGCGGGTCTGGACGGACGCGCGCGATCCCGCCACCGACTCCACCCACACCTTCGCGCTCGATCGCATCGCCGCGATCCGAGCCCTTCCCGCGTAGCCCGCGGCGCGCGGGGTCGCGGCGCTCCGAGGGGGGATCCGCGCCGCCCGGCGCCTACCATGGCGCGCACCCATGTCCACACCGCTGCGCTCGATCCCGCACGTCTGCGACGTCACCTGGGTGCGCGGAGCGCGCGCGCCGGCGGACGGGCCGCCCGACGTCCTCCTCGAGGTCCCGCACGGGGCCACGCGGGCCGAGCACTTCGCGTCGCTGCGCGCGGAGCTCGTCGGCACCTACCCCGCCGACCTCGTGGACTTCTTCTTCGTGAACACCGACGTGGGCGCCCCCGAGGTGGCGGAGCGCCTCGCGGCCCGCCTCGTCGCCGCCGAGCCGACGCGCACCGCCCTCGTCGTCCGCTGCCGCCTCCCGCGTACGTTCATCGACTGCAACCGCGTCATCCCCCCGGACGCGGCCGCCGCACCGTCGGCCCCGGGCGCCATGACCCCGGGGCTCATGCCCTGGGTGGCGCACGCGGACGATCGGCGGCTCCTCCTCGAACGCTACGCCGCGTACCAGGGCCTCGTGGGCGCGGCCGTGGAGCAGGTCATGGGGGCGCGGGGGTTCGCCCTCTTCGTCCACACGTACGCGCCCCGGTCGGTGGACGTCGCGGTGGACGAACGCATCGTCGCGAGCCTCCACGACGCATACCGTCCCGAGCGCGTCGGCCAGTGGCCCCTCCGGGCCGAGGTGGACTTCATCACGAGGACCCCCGAGGGAACCCGGCTCGCCGACGAGGCGCTGCTCTCGGCGCTCCACGCCGGCTTCCAGCGCGGGGGCATCCCGACCGCGGAGGACCGCGCCTACACCCTCCATCCGAGCACCCTCGCGGCCCAGCACGCCGCGCGGTTCCCGGGGCGCACGCTCTGCTTCGAGGTGCGCCGCGACCTGCTCGTGGACGCCTTCACCCCTTTCGCCGAGATGCACGTGCCGCCCGCCCGGGCCGAGCGGGTCGCCGGGATCGTGGCGGACGCCCTCTCCGCGTGGTGGCGTCCGGCGGCGCCGTCGGCGTAGCGTCGCCCCACGAGGGGGCGGTCCGCAGGGGGGGCGCCGGCGGGGGGCGTCCGGCTCCGCCGCCGGGCGGGGGCG
>CAZJJQ010000198.1:0-7046 GCA_964546345.1 uncultured Planctomycetales bacterium | reverse complement strand
GGCGCCTGCGCCGCGCGCGCGCGCGCCGCCGTCGCGCAGGCCGGGAGCAGCAGGCCGCCGAGGCACGCGGCGCCGACGAGGGACAGGGCGGAGACGCGACGACGGGAGGGCACGATCACCAGGGGCACGGGGAGCCTCGTCCCGGAGGCCGGATTGTGGGAGCGCCCGAGGGGGGCGTCAAGGCGTCCCGGGGCGGAGTCGCGAGGGGAGGCGGGGGGCGGCGGGGGCGAGGGGGACGAGCACGCGAGCCCCCGAGCGTCCCTCCCGTCCGCGGCGGACTCTCGGTACGGTGGCGCCGCCCCCGTCCTGCCGGAGCCGCCATGGCGAACCTGAAGAAGCGTCACCCCCGCGACGTGCCCGGCCCGTTCTTCGTGGACGACGCGTGCATCACGCACAACTCGTGCGTCCTCGACGCGCCCGAGCACTTCGCGCTCGACCCGGCGACCGGCACGGCGTACGTGAAGCGGCAGCCGACCACGCCCGAGGAGGTCGCGCGCTGCTGGAAGGCCCTCGACGGCTGCCCCGTGTCGGCGATCGGTTGCACCGCGACACGGCCCGCGGCGGCGCCCTCGCAGGCCGGGCCAGGCGCGACGGCGGGCAAGAAGCCCTGGTGGCGCTTCTGGTGAGGCACCTGCGCCGCGGCAGGGGCCCGGCGGGCGGCGCGACGTCGCCGATCAGCCGCACCCGCCCGAAGGCTTGCCGGCCTTCGTGACCGGCCGCACGTGGACCTCGAACGGGCGCGCCTTCGTGCGCATCGCGCGGAGGTAGACCTCCTCGGAGGGCCGGGCGAACGGATGGTGATCGCCCAGCGACGAGGGAAACGCGTGCCGCATGCGGTCGGTGGCGACGGCGCCGCGGGCGGGCTCCGCGTCCCAACGCCCGTCACGGAAGACCTGCAGCCAGAGGTTGATCCCGCCGGCGAGCACGTAGACGTGCGCCACGCCCTGGGCCCGGAGCACCCGCCAGGCGGCCTCGGCCCGGGCCTCGTCGTCGGACGCGACGACCACGATGGAGGTCGCGTGCCGCGGGTCGGCCCACGCGCGGCCCTCGTCCCCACGGAGGCGGTCGAGGCTCGTGCGCCGCGCGTCCACGAGGTGGAAGCGGTTGAACTCGGACTCCTCGCGCAGGTCGAGGAGCACCAGGTGGAAGCGGGCGGGGCGCCCCCCGATCTGCTGGTGCATCAGGCCCGCGACCTCCAGGGGGTCGAGGTGCCGGCTCCGGGCGGCGAGCACCGCGTCGTGCTCGGGCGCGAGGAGGCGCACGCGCTCCGCGACGGCGCCCTCCCCCGCGGCGGGACGGGCGTAGGCGACGAGGACGACCGCGAGCCCGAGGACGGCGGCGCCGCGGAGCAGGCGCGCCGGGGCGCGGGAGGCGTGCGCGGGAGCGGGAGCGGGAGGGTGTGCCGCGAAGCGGCGTTCGAGCACGGTCGCACCCCAGAACATCCCCGCGGCCAGGACGACCACGAGCGCGACGACGGCGCCGAACGGGAGGCCCAACGCCTCCGGCAGGGTGGCACGCCCCAGGTAGCCGGCCGTGTCGTAGAAGGTCCGGAACGCCCCCCCCACCTCGCCGAAGACGAACACGCCGAGGCCGACGCCGCCGAGGAACCACATGCCGTCGATCTTCCCCGTCGAGGCCGAGACGATGGAGGTGCCGGGGCAATAGCCGCCGACGACGAAGCCGACGCCCAGGAGCAGCCCCCCGACGAGCGCGGTGCCGAGCCAGGTGGGGTTGATGGCGAGCGCGCCGAAGTCGAGGAGCCCGAGGGTGGAGGCCAGCGTGATCCAGAGCAGGCACGTCACGATGGCCGTGAACATCACCTTGAGCACCCTCATCTCGGTGAAGTAGAACTGCGCGGCGAGACGCCGCGCGTCGCCGAACCCGGAGCGTTCGAGGACCGCGCCGAACGCGACGCCGAGGAGGATCGGCAGCCACCAGGCCGTGAGGCCGAACGGAGCGAGGGCGAGGGTCATGGGGACGTCCTCACTTCCACAGCCGGCGGAGCGGGTAGGCGACCAGGTAGCCGCCCCCGAAGACGGCGAACATGAACACCCAGGAGCCCACGGCGAGGGTCGCGCCGCCCGTGAGCGCCTGCCCCGACGTGCATCCGCGGGCGAGACGCGCCGCGAAGCCCATCACGGTCCCGCCGAGGAGCGCGAGGAGCCAGCGCGTGCGCGTGGACACGCGCGGCCCCCGGAAGGTCTCGAGCCGCCACCGGCCCGCGAGCCATCCCGAGGCGGCTCCCCCGAGGGCGACGCCCAGGATCCCGAGCACGACCCAGGCGTCGAGGGGGTTCTTCGTCCCCGCCGCCATCTCGGCGAGCAGCGCCGTCCGGTCCACGTGCCCGGGCACGAGCGCCTTCTCCCCCGCCACCACCACGCGGGCGATGCCACCCGAGGCGCCGAGCCCGTGCCCGGTCAGCACGAACGAGGCGAAGAGGACGGTGCCGAGGAGGGCGCCGCCGACGTACGCGTTCCAGAACGGTGCGGGTCCGCGGGGCTTCACGACGACACCTCCTTCGGTGCGGCTGCGGGGGACGGGGCGTGCTCCTCGAAGCCCGTCACCATGGCCCGGAGGCCCGAGAGCGGGCGAGGCCCCGCGGTGGTGGTCAGGTAGACGTGCGCGACGAGGAAGGTCGCGAAGAGCCAGGCCCCGAGCGCGTGGAGGGGCACGAGCACGTCGAGGCCGCCCAGGGCGCCCTCGAGGCCGGGCCACCGCTCGAGCCCCCAGATCGCGAGGCCCGACAGGATCTGCCACGGGAGCAGGACGTTGAGGATCCCCACGTAGACGACCTGCTGGAGGGGGTTGAGGCGCGCCCGGGGCGTGCGCTCCACGGGGTGCGGCTCGCCGCGGAAGATGCCCCGGACGTAGTACAGGGCCTGCCGCACGGCGAGGGTGGCGAAGTCGCGCGGGGGCGCGACGTACTGGCGGATCGCGCCGCTCGTCAGGAAGTAGAAGAGGCCCAGGAAGGCGTTCCCGAGCAGGAAGAAGCCCGTGAGCTCGTGCAGGCGCACCGCGGCGCGGAAGCCGAGCACGTGCACCACGCCGCGGACCTCGAGGCCGGTGGCGAGCAACAGCAGCACGGAGCCCGCCTGGACCCAGTGCCAGAGGCGCTCGTAGCCGGAGTAGATCCTCACCCGTCCGGCACCGCTCATGACGTCCTCCTCGCGCGGCGGGCCGCGAGGACCCGCGCGACGGCGTGTCCCGCGACCCCGACCGCGGTCCCGAGCAGCAGCCACAGGCCCAGCCGGTCCACGGAGGGGGCGTCGTCGTGGCCGAGGACGTAGCGTCCCGCGGCGCCGTTCGACGGCAGGTAGGCGAGCGCGCCGTCCGCCCGCGGACGGAGGCTCCCCGCCAGCTCGACGTGCGGGTCGGCCGCGAACGTCGTCTCGGCGCCGGGCGGGACGTGGGCGGCCACCTCGAACGGTCGGGTCAGCCGCGAGTCCGTGGCGTGGCAGGTCTCGCAGGCGCGGGTGGCCTCCCGGGAGACGATCCCGTGGTGGAGGCCGGTGGGCTCGACGGTCCCGACGATCCGCGGGTGCGACACCCCCACCGCGACGAGACGCGCCCGGATCGCCTCCACCTTCTCCGGCGCGTCGAGCCGGAGCTCGGCGCCCGCGAGACGGCCGTCGCCGTCGCCGTCGAGCGCGGCGAGCACCTCCGCGCGGTAGACGCCCGGGCGCTCGAACAGGGCGGCCCGCAGGTCGAACGGGCGCACCGGCCGCTCCGGGTCGCCGCCGAGCCAGGTCCAGGTGGTCGAGAGCGCGTGGGGCACGAGGCGGCGACGACCGTCGGAGTCCGTCCTCGGCAGGAGGACCGGCTCGTAGCCCGTCACCAGGGAGGCGGGATCGTCCACGGGCCCGAGGACGCCCCGGTGCGTCACCACGGGCTCTCCGCGCACGTCGAGCGCGGTCCAGTCCGTCTGCTCGACCGTGGCGGTCGCGACCTCGGGGACGTGGCAGGCCTCGCACGAGAGGGCCTGCGTGTGTCGCCGCACGCTCGGGAGCCACCGACCGTGGGACGCCTCCACGTCGTGGCACGCGTCGCAGCGCCGGAGGGACCCGTCGAGGGAGGACGCGGCGTGCGGACGCGAGGACGCGCCCTTCGCGAGCTCGTGGCTCGGGCGGCGCACGAAGTCGCCCAGGCTCGCGCGCCGCGCGTCGTAGGTGAGGTGACCCGGTCGGCTGCCGCCCGCCTCGGAGAAGCGCGCGGGGTCGTTGAGGCTGTGATGGCAGTCGGCGCACCCCACCAGCCGCTCCGCGTGCACGTCCCACGCGCGGGCGCGGCGCTCCTTGTCGTGGAGGTTGAGCGCCGAGTCCACGAGGCGCCGCGAGGAGAAGACCTGCCCGCCGGCGCGAGGGTCGCGACCCACGGGCGAGGAGGCCGTGCCGACGGGCTCCGGCCCCGGCGGGACGTCGAGGTGGCAGGCGCCGCACGCGGCGTCGGTCGGACGGCCGAGCGGCAGGCGCGTCGCGTCCGTCGAGCCCCACCTCGTGAACGCCTCGCGGACGTAGCGCCACGTCCCGTCGCCCGCGGGCTCGACGAGCCCGGTGCCCGCGAGCGTCGCGGTCGCCGCCCACGCGAACCGCCCTGCCCGCAGCGCCTCGCGACGCGCGTCGGCGCGTGCGCCCGCCACGTGGCAGAGGAAGCAGTCGAGCTCCACCGTCCCCGAGCGGGTCCAGTCCCAGGGGACGGGCGCGCCGGTGACCGCGTCGAGGACGTGCGTCTCGCGTCGCGGGCCGCCGGGCGAGCCGAGCGATCGCCCGTCCGCGCCGACGCGGGCCGGGCCGCCTCCGACGTGGCGCAGCCCGACGGTGCGGATCCAGTCCGCCACCCCGAGGTCGAAGCGTTCGTCGTCGTCGAGGGCGAGCCTGCGGTTCGTCGCGGGATCCCAACGACCGAACGGCCCCGGGCTCGTGTCCCAGGGTCGCCCGCCCGGCACGGTGCCCGGCGCCCCGCGCTCGGAGAAGCCGAGCGACGCGTGGAAGTCGTGCCCCTCGATGAACTCCACGTCGTGGCACTGCCCGCAGGTCCGCGAAGGCGAGACGGGGCGGCCCGTCGAGAGGACCCGGTCCCCGGCCTCGTCGAGCAGCGGCACGTCGGGGTGCATGGGGCTGCCGGCCCGGGACGGCGACGCGAGGCCCCCGAACGCGGGGGCCAGCAGGAGGATGAGCGCCACGACGGACGTGAGGAACGCGCGGGAGGTCACCTGCCACCTCCGTCCGTCGCGCCGAGCAGCCCGACCTGGGCCCGCCCGCCCTGCGTCGCGGGATCGCCCGGGTAGCCGAGCGCGCGCCAGTCCATCCGCCCGGCCGTGCCGTGGCAATCGGCGCAGCGCAGCGCCTCCTCCTTGCGGGCCACCATGTGGTTCTGCGGCCACCACATCGCGGTGGAGATCCACGCGCGCCGTCCGCTGTACGGGATCCCGGAGGCCGCGGCGCCGGTCCGGAGCGCCTGCTCCCAGTCGAAGGCGGTCCAGTACCCGCCGGGGCCGAACGTGTGCGGGACGAGGAGGTGATGGGCCTCCCCGTCGAAGGGCTGCCGTCCGCGGTGGACCTTGAACGGCCAGATCCGGGCGCGGGGGTCGTGCGGGCGCCCCTGCGGCTCGTTCATCGGGAGGGGCTCGGGGCCGTCGTAGCGCTGCCCCGGCACGTGACGGGAGGTGGTGCCGTCGTACCAGCGGTACTCGGGAACCTGACGCCGGGCGATGAGGAAGAGCCCCTTCTTCTTGTCGTAGTGGATGCGCACGTCGGGGTCGGTGCCGACCCGACGCAGGCCGTCGAGGATCGGGGCAGGGACGCCCTCCGCGGCCTCGCCGCCCGCGAGCACCTCCTCGCGCACGGCCTCCGCGACGACCTCGGGATCCCCGTCGCGCCCCGCCTTCGACCAGTCCCACCAGAGCTTCGTCCCCGTCTCGACCGCGTACTCCGGGATGTGACAGGTCTGGCACGCGACCGTCGCCAGGTGGGCGTCGAGGCGCTCGTCCCCGTGCGGCCGGTCGGCATGGCAGTCGGTGCACGCGACCCGGGTCGTCGGCGCCGCGTCCGGGGGCATCAGTCGTCCCTTCACGACGTGGTGCTCGGTGCGGTGGCAGTCGGCGCAGCGCAGGCCGTGCCTCCCCATGTGCACGTCCACGCGCTCCTGCGGGAAGTACATCGTCTCGTCGAGGTCGCCGTGCTTCACCCCGTCTCCGCCGCCCCCCTTGAAGTGGCAGGTGCCGCACGAGGCGCGGGTGGTGCGGCCGACGCTTCGGGCGGCGACGAGCAGGTCCGTGCCCGCGTCGGGGGCCCCGGCGCCCGCGGGATCCTTCTGGTAGGTGCCCGACCCGTCGTGGCACACGAGGCAGTCCACGTCGGCGGGGCGGGCCGTGCCCAGGAAGCCGTCGTCCTTCCAGCCGTAGCCCACGTGACACGACGTGCATCGCGCCCAGTTCGCCGCGATGCCGATGCAGAAGTTGTTCACGGCCGTCCGCTTCCCGAGCGCGACGTCGGCCCCGGTGTCCGGGTGCTTCGCGTGCGCCCCCTCCCACGTCCAGTGCGTGGTGGCCATCACCTCCCGTGCCGCGCCCTCGTGGCAGGACAGGCAGGCCCTGGTGACCGCCGGACCGTCGGCGAACGGCGCCGTGAAGAACGGCGCATGGTCCGTCGCCGCCGCGAACACGGGGAGATGGGCCCGCGGGTCGTCGCGGAGGGGCGCCGCCTCGCCGCCCCGGGTCGCGACCCAGACGAACCCGAGGCCCACGAGGGCCACCAGGCAGACCAGCGCGGCGAGGGCCTTCGCGCTCATGGGAGGAGCCTCCGGCGGACCGGCGGACGACCGCCGGCCACGTCCGGAGTCTCGCCCCACGTCGCGCTATGTCAAGTATACAACCGCCCAGTTATATAGCCGCAGAATGGTCCGAGATGGCGCCGCCGACCGGGCCCGGGAACAGGACCTCCCGCACGGGCGCGGGGAGCCACCGGCGGTACGGACCGAGACCGGGGGCCGCGCCCCGCGCGCGGCGCGCGGCGTCCACGTGACCCGCGAGGTAGGCGATCGCCCAGGCG
>CAZJJQ010000197.1:1565-7071 GCA_964546345.1 uncultured Planctomycetales bacterium | reverse complement strand
TATGAATGGCGGGAGTGGCGGGACTCGAACCCGTGACCTCCGGCTTGACAGGCCGGCGCTCTAACCAGCTGAGCTACACCCCCGCGGGCGCAGGGGCGGAATCGTAGGTCCACCGGGGCCCCCGTCAAGTCGGGGCGCGAGGTGGGAGGGCACCCGAAGGCTCCCCGCCGACCCCACGCCCCGGCCCGCAGGGCGCCGCCGCCGAGTCCGCGGTACCCCCGCACGCCTCCCCCGCAGCGTTCCCCGTACGCGCACGCGCCGGGGGGGGAGGCAGGCAACCATGGCGGTCTGCGGCCCCGTCCGAGAGCGTCCCACGGCGGAGGGGGGCGGCGTGCCATAGCGCGGATCGGCGGACGCACGAGGCGCCAGGGCGGGACCGAGGGCCATGCCGGGGTCGTAGCCGTCGCCACCGCGGCCGCAGCAGGGGCTCCCGAGGCGCGGGCAGGGGACGGGTGCCGGCACCGCGTGAGGGACCACCGGGGCAGCCGCGGGCCTCGGAGGAGGTGGGGGGCGCCGGGGGCGGGGGGGGGCGGCCCGTGCGCCTGCCGCGCTGGCGGGAGGGGTGAGAAGTGCCTCGGAAGGGGCCGGCGGAAGCGGGACGAAACGGGCGCAGGCGGGGCCCACGGGGCTTCCCGGCTCGGGAGCGCGGGGGCGGAGGGGCCCTGCCGGCGTGGGTGGGGGGCGGCGAAACGGTGGGGTTGCGGTGCCGCTCCTCTCCTGCGTAGCCTGCGGGGAGGTTCGGGATCCGGAGGAGGCGCGATGGCGAAGGCGAAAGCGAGGCCGACGGCGAAGGCGAAGACGGCGACGAGGGCGAAGGGGGACGGGAACCCCATGGCCGCCGCCCCTTCGAAGGCGCGGCCGCTTCCCGGACGGTCGGCGGACGCTCCGGCGGATGCGGGGCCCCACCGTCGCGCAGCGAACGCGGCCGGAAGGGCGTTCCGTCCCCCGCCGCCCCCTCCCTCCCGGACCATGTCCGTCATCGCCCAGGATCCGAGCGTCCGCACCATGGAGGGGGACGAGATCCTGATGACGACGGTGAGCGTGCCCGCCGAGCGGCTCGCGCCGGGCCCGCGGGGGTACCGCGTCCACGTGATCGACTACGACGCGACGACCCGACGCTTCCTCGGGGCGCACCGCCTGCCCCCCTCGCTAGCGGCGGAGCCCGCCGCATGGAGGCGCGGCGACCCGTCGATCGTGTCGGATGCGCGCTTCCACGCGCAGAACGTGTACGCGCTCGTGATGATGACGCTCGCGCGGTTCGAGTTCGCCCTGGGGCGGCGGGTGGGATGGCAGATCCGCTCGCACCAGCTCCACGTCGCGCCGCACGGGCTCGTGGACGCGAACGCCTTCTACTCGCGCGACGACCAGGGGCTCGTGCTCGGCTCGTTCGTCGGCAGGAACGGCCAGGCGGTCCATACGTGCCTGTCTCACGACATCGTCGTTCACGAGACCGCGCACGCCCTGCTCGACGGCCTGCGGGGGGGCTATCTCGTGCCCTCCTCGCCCGACCAGGCGGCGTTCCACGAGGCGTTCGGGGACGTGGTGGCGTTGCTGTCGGTGCTGTCGCAGCCGAAGCTGGTCGAGAAGGTCCTGCTGTCCGACCCGCGGGACCCGAGCCGCAGGACGCTGGGGAGCCTCGACCCCGACGACGTGTACGCCGAGCCCCTGCGCAAGTCCGCCCTGCTCGGCCTCGCGGAGGAGATGGGCCAGGAGTGCCAGTCCGCCACCGGCGGGGCCCTGCGTCGCTCGGTGGACGAGCTCTACCCCTCGACGCGCTGGCTCCGCGACGAGGAGTTCGAGGAGCCGCACCGGCGAGGCGAGGTCCTCGTCGCGGCCATGATGAACGCGCTGCTCGACGCGTGGCAGCGGCGGGTGGTGGGCAGCCCCGAGCTGGGGCATCGCGACGGGCTCGGGCGGGGCCCGGACCATCGGTACAGCGCCCAGCGCGTGGCCGAGGAGGGGGCGGCCATCGCCGACTACCTGCTGACGATGCTGATCCGCGCCATCGACTACATGCCGCCCGTCCACCTGACCTTCGGCGACGTGCTCTCGGCGATGGTGACGGCCGACGCCGAGGTGCGCCCCGACGACACCTGGATCCTGCGGCGCGCCGGGCTGCTGCGCTCGTTCGCGGCGTACGGGATCACGCCGTCGTCGAAGCGGGCCGACGTGCCGGGGATGTGGGAGACGCCGCCGGACGGGCTGTCCTACGCGCGCGTGCACTTCGACTCGATGCGGAGCGACCCCGAGGAGGTGTTCCGCTTCCTCTGGGAGAACCGGGAGCTGCTCGACCTCTGCGAGGAGGCCTACACGCGGGTGACCTCCGTGCGGCCGAGCGTCCGGATCGGCCCCGACGGCTTCGTGCTCCACGAGACGGTCGTCGAGTACTCGCAGCTGGCGCGCCTCTCGCGGGAGGAGCTCGAGGCGAAAGGCATCCGGCTCCCGGCGGGCCTGGCCGAGGCGCTCGAGGCGCGCCCGGCGACCGCGGCGAAGGGCCGGGGGCGCGCGGCGGGCGCGGCCGAAGACGAGCCCGACGACGAGGGGCCGGACGACGACGACGCGGACGGCGCGCCGACGCTCCTGCCCATCGAGGGCGGCGGCACGCTGATCTTCGGGGAGTACGGGCGCCTCAAGTACCACGTGCACAACCGCGTGCTGAGCGGCAAGCGCCAGACGCGCCGCATCGCCGATCTCTGGCGGAGCGGGCAGATCCGGATCGACCGGCAGGGGGCCCGGTTCCGGCCCCAGAGCCTGGCGGCGCTGCATCGCGCGCGCAGCCTGGGGGGGCGACGCCTCCCCGCGGAAGGGTGGTGAGCCATGAAGGGGCCCCTCGGCGTCACGATCCGCACCTATCAGGTCGGGTTCGGCGACTGCTTCCTCCTCAGCTTCCGCTACGCCGGCAAGGAGCGGCGGCACGTCCTGATCGACTTCGGCACGACGGGGGTCCCCAAGGGGCTCAAGAGCAAGCCCGACGCGCACATGCTCCGCATCGCGAAGGAGATCGCGAAGGACTGCGGCGCCGACCCGGCGACCGGGAAGGGAGGGAAGCTCCACGCCGTCGTGGCGACCCACCGCCACCGGGATCACATCAGCGGGTTCGCCACCAACGGCAAGCAGGGAGGCTCCGGCGGGATCATCGCCCGCCTCGAGCCCGACGTGGTCGTCCAGCCGTGGACCGAGCACCCCGACGCCAAGGAGGACGCCCTGACGGCGCCGGGCCTCGGGAAGGGGCTGCAGGCCTTCCGCGCGAACCTCGAGGCGATGCACGCGGTCGCACGCGCCGCCGTGGGCTTTGCGCGGGAGGGGCTGCGGCGGGGGGCGGCGGCCGGCGTCTCGCGCGCGACCCTCGAGCGCCTGGCGTTCCTGGGCGAGGACAACGTCAAGAACCTCTCGGCCGTCAAGAACCTCATGGGCATGGGAAGGCGCCCCGGGGCGCAGGCCGTCTACACGGGGTATCGGCGCGACGCGGGGCTCTCGCAGGCGCTGCCGGGCGTCCAGGTCACCGTGCTCGGGCCTCCCACCCTCGAGGACACGAAGGCCATCCGCAAGCAGCGGAGCCGCGATGCTGACGAGTTCTGGCACCTGCTCGCGGGGCCCAAGGGCCTGCACGCGCGGCTGCCGCTCGAGAAGGGGCTGCTCCGCGGCCTGCCGGCGGCCAAGGGAGGCGGCGGTCGCATCCCGCCCCAGGCGCGGTGGTTCGCCGAGCGGCTGGAGGCGCTGCGGGGCTCGCAGATCCTCCAGATCGTCACCGCGCTCGACGACGCGATGAACAACACGAGCCTCATCCTGCTCTTCGAGTTCGGCGGGCGGAAGCTCCTCTTCCCCGGCGACGCGCAGCTCGAGAACTGGAGCTACGCCCTGCGCGACGTCGGCGTCGCCGAGGCGAAGCGGAACGTCGATCTGCTGCGCGACGTGGACCTGTACAAGGTCGGTCACCACGGCAGCCTGAACGCGACGCCGAAGCGCCTGCTGTGGGCGAACCTCGCGAAGCGCAAGCAGCCGACGGCCCGCCGGCTCCGCGCGCTGCTCTCCACGATGCCGGGCAAGCACGGGAGCTCGCGCACCCACACCGAGGTGCCGCGCGGGACGCTGCTCGACGAGCTCGAGCGCGACACCGTGCTCGTGAACACGAACGATCGCAAGCAGTTCGGCCAGGGGGTCGTGAACCCGACCCTCTCCCATGCGGTGGAGCTGTCCGCGAAGTAGGACGGGCCCCCCTCGCGCCCCCCCCCTTCCTCCGCACCGGCCACCCCGCGGCAGAACTCGCGCCCTCCGCGAGCCTGCGTCATGCTGTCGAGTCCGGGGGCCACCCGGGGCGAGAGGTGCACATGCGGATCGCGGTCATCGGCACGGGGTACGTGGGGCTCGTGGCGGGCGTGTGCTTCGCGGACGCGGGCAACGACGTCGTCTGCGTGGACACCGACGCCGGCAAGGTCGCGCGCATGCGCGCGGGCGAGGTGCCGATCTACGAGCCGGGGCTCGGCGACCTCATGCACCGGGCGATCCGGGAGAAGCGTCTCTCGTTCACCACCGCGCACGCCGAGGCCGTCCGGGGCGCGGCGGCGGTCTTCATCGCGGTGGGGACTCCCGAGGGGCCGACGGGCGCGCCCGACCTGCAGTACGTGGAGGCGGCGGTGCGGGACGTGGTGAAGGCCGTCACCGCGCCGGCGATCGTCGTGCTCAAGAGCACCGTGCCCGTCGGGACCGCCGCGCGCGTGCGCGCGATCGTCGCGTCCGCCCCGCACCGCGTGGTGGTCGTGAACAACCCCGAGTTCCTCAAGGAAGGGGCGGCCGTCGAGGACTTCCTCCGGCCCGACCGCGTCGTCATCGGGACCGACGACGATGCGGCCTTCGACACGATGAAGCGGCTCTACGAGCCCTTCGTGCGCACCGGCAAGCCGGTCCTGCGGATGTCGAACGCCGCCGCCGAGCTCACCAAGTACGCGAGCAACGCCATGCTCGCCACGCGCGTCACCTTCATGAACGAGGTCGCGCGCCTGTGCGACGCGGTCGGCGCCGACGTCGAGGACGTCCGCCGCGGCATGGGGACCGACGCCCGCATCGGGCCCGCGTTCCTCTTCCCCGGCTGCGGCTACGGCGGCTCCTGCTTCCCCAAGGACACGCAGGGCTTCATCCACGTGGGGCGCAGCGTCGGCGTGCCCATGCGCATCGCGACCGCCGTCGAGGCGGTCAACGACGAGCAGAAGCAGCTCCTCGTCCATCGGGTGAAGGCACGCTTCGGAGCCGACCTCACGGGGCGCACGTTCGCGTTGTGGGGGCTCGCGTTCAAGCCCCGCACGGACGACGTCCGCGAGGCGCCCGCGATCGTGATCGCCGAGGGGCTGCTCGCCGCGGGGGCGAAGGTGGTCGGGACCGACCCCGAGGCGATCCCCACCATGCGGGGGGTCCTGAAGGACCGCATCCGCTACGTGGAGGATCCCTACGAGGCCGCGAGGGGCGCCGACGCCCTCGTGGTGTGCACCGAGTGGAACGAGTACCGCGGGGC